>JBOHAW010000294.1:0-14375 GCA_050697975.1 Gaiellaceae bacterium | reverse complement strand
CTCCCGCTCGAGCGTCCGCCGCGTGCAGCGCTCGAGACCGACCCGCGCCCGCTCGAGCCCGTTCCGCAGCTCGGCCAGGTCGGGCACGACCAGCTTGCCCGCGGCGGTGGGCGTCGAGGCGCGCACGTCCGCGGCCAGATCGCACAGCGGCGTGTCCTGCTCGTGCCCGACGGCGGTGACCACCGGCACCGGGCAGGCCGCGATCGCCCGGACGAGCCGCTCGTCGCTGAACGGGAGCAGATCTTCGAAGCTGCCGCCGCCACGCGCGACGACGATCACGTCGATCTCCGGCACCGCGCAGAGCTCGCGCATGGCCTCGATCACCGCCGCGGCGGCGCGCGGGCCCTGGACGTACGTCTCGGCCACGAGCACGCGCGCGGGTGGAAATCGGCTCGAGATCGTTGCGATCACGTCACGCTTCGCGGCCGCGTCGTTGCCGGTGACGAGACCGATGCGGCGCGGGAGCCGGGGCAGCGGGCGCTTGCGCTCGGCCGCGAAGAGCCCTTCCGCGGCGAGCGTGCGCTTGAGCCGCTCGAGGGCCGCGAGGTGCGCGCCGAGACCGAAGCGCTCGATCGAGAGGGCGCGCAGGCGGAAGTCGCCGCGCGCGGCATAGAGCTCCGGACGTCCGAAGACGTGCACGCGCTCTCCCTCGGCGAGATCGAGCCTCAGCGCGTCGAATCGGCCGCGGGGCATCGTCACGCCGAGACAGGCTCCGTCGGCCGGGTCCTTGAGCGTGAAGAACACGCTCTGCCAGGCGGTCTGGCGGCGCAGCTCGGTCACCTCGCCCTCGACCCAGACCGTCGGGAGCCGTGTCAGCCAGCCGGCCACGCCCTGGTTGAAGGACGCGACGGAGTAGACCTTGCGGTCGCCGTAGTCGATCGCCTCGACCTTCATACGTCCAGCATGCCAGCAATCCGACGGGCCGCCGCCTCCGTATCCCCCGCACACGCGCCGCCCCTCGGGTGCACGCGGTGGGCGTTGCCGCCTCCCTCTTCGCAGCGGCGCTCGCACCCCGGGGCGGCGCTCGAGCGCGAGCTTCTAGACGAGGATCTCGACCGCCGTCGCGGGCGCGCAGCCCTGCGCGACGAGCTCGACGGCTCGGTGGAGGTCGGCCTCGCTGCCGGCGAGGCGCTCTGCGAGCGGCAGCGGATAGCCTGCCTCCATCAGGATGTGAAGGCGCCAGCTCTCGACCTTGGCGCGCTCGCCGCCCTCGGTTTCGATCAACTCGCTCATCGCCTGCCTGCCTTCGTTCGTCCTTCTCTAGACGAACCCTGCCCGGGGAAGTTGGGCAGGACCGGATCGGGGGCAGACCGCTACCGAGCGAGCCGTTCGGGCATCCGGGCCGCCACGTCGTCGACCCGGCGCGCCAGCTCCTGCAGGCGGGCTTCGAGGACGGCTCGCTCGGCGTCGGCGTCGGCGACGAGCGAGCCGAGGTGACGCCGGAAGTCGTTCTCGTGCTCGATGAGACGCCGCTCGAGCGCCGCCGCAAGCTCCTCGCGCTGCCGCTCGAGCCCCGCCGCAATCTGGCTCAGCCGCTTCTCGACTCGCTGCGCGCCCGCGTCGCCGACATGGGCGAGGCGCTCGGCCAGGACGGTCGAGGCCTCGCGCGAGAACGTCTCGACGGCGCGGTCGAGCTCCCGTGAGAGCCTGCGGGCGGCATCCTCGCGCGCCGCCTTGATCGCGTCGGCGAACTGCTGGCCCGCCGCCTCGGAGTAGCGGGACGCAGCCCGGTCGACGGCCCGCTCGAGGGCCTCGACGGCCCGGCGCTCGACGTCGGCAAAGCCGGATTGGATCCGCTCGGTCGCCTCGCCTTCCTCGCGCGCGACGCGCTCGGACAGCTCGCGCTCGCGCCGTCGCAGCCGCTCGCCCAGCTCGTGGAGCGCGCGCCGCCGGTCGGCCGCGTGCGCCTCGAGCTCGCTGCTCGACTCGGCGACGATCTGCTCCGCGGCCTTGCCGAGCTGCTCGCGCAACTTGACGAGGACGGCGCGCTGATCCTCGCTCCCCGCCTCGAGGCGGTCCACGTCCGCGGTGATGCGCGCCTCGGCCTCGGCGATCAGGTGCCGCTGGCGCTCGGCCAGCTGCGCGAGCTGCGCGGCGAGAGCCTGCTGCGCGCGGTCGAGGTCCTCGGCCCAGGCGGCCAGGCGGCTCTCGACCCGGCGTTGAGCCTCGGCGAGCGCCCCGGCCAGCTCGGCGCCGGCGTCTCGCTCGTGCTCGGCCACGGCCCGGCGGCGCTCCTCGCCGATCCGGCGCTCCTCATCGGCGAGCAGCGAGATCGTGTTCGCCCTGGTGCGGGCGAGCAGGCGCTCGAGCTCGGCGGCGCGACCCCGGGACTCCGCGTTCACGAGCTCTCGGAGGCGGGCCTCCGCCCGCGCCAGCTCGTCGTCCATCCTCCGGGCGCGCCTCAACGCTTTGCGGAGAGGCAGCGCCGCCACGCCGATCAGCATGCACGCGCTGAGCCCGCCTGCGCTGAGCGCGAGCTCCTCGCTGGGACGGAATGCGAAGGCGACCCACGCCGCGGTCGCGAGGACGCCCAACAGGCCCGCCGCCCAGGCGAGCAGCCCTCGGGAGACGCGTCCGAGGAGGACGACCGCAAGAACAGAGGCTGCGGCTACGGCGCCCAGCGCGAACAGCAGCTCGAATGTCTGGACGAGCGTCATCGCCCCATGGTAGGGGTCAGGCGAGGCGGGCGACGACGAGCGCCGCGGCGAGCGCGACGATCGCGGCGCTGAGCGCCACGAGCGCCCGCTCCGGCGCCTCGAGCAGGGTGTCGGCCGTGACCGGCTCCCGCCCGCCGTCTCGGTACTCCAGCGAGCCCGAGACCGCGACCACGCGGCGCCGCACCGAGCGCACGCGGTCCGAGAGCCGGCGCTGAGCGAGGCTGAGGAGTGCGGCGAAGGCGGCGGCGAGCACGGCCTCGGGCCGCAGGCGCTCCGCCGCGGCCAGGTAGGCCGCGATCACCGGGAAGGCTCCCCAGGCGAGTACGAACCACACGTCGGTGTGGAAGCGGCCGCCGAAGAGCTCGAGGTTGTACGCGACGGCGATGAAGACGCCGAAGCCGACGGCGGGGAGCAGCCAGAGCGTCCAGGCGAGGGCGGCGCCGACCCCGATGGCGGCGGCGACGCCGATCGAGACGACGGCGAGGGCGACGAGCACCCAGGTGGGAATCGCCGTCCCCAGCGGTCTCCCGTTCAGCTCGTCGAGCGCGTGGGCGCCGACGCCGAGCGCGAGGAGGAAGGCGAGGAGCCCCCAGGCGAGGCGCCCGGCGGTCAGCTCGGGGGCGAGCGCACCGCCGATCGCGACATACGAGAGGTGCCAGAGCGTGTACGGCGGGTGCAGGAGCGTGACGAAGTCGCGCCACCCGCCAGGGGCCAGGGCGTAGAACGCCGGGCGCGCCTCGCTCACTCGCGCCGGCCCCAGGTGACCACGCCCCCGCCCAGGCTGAGCAGCCGGACCTTCACTTCGGCGATTCCCGCCTCGCCCCACAGCTCGACCAGGCGGGCGAGCGGCGTACGGGCGTACAGGCCGCGGATGCTCGGGCCGAGGAAGCTCCCGACGTCCCGCCACCCCGGCGAGATCAGCCTTCCCGCCACAGGGAGGCCGGCCCGCACGTACAGCTCCCAGAGCGCGCGAGCCGGAGCTCGCGGCGGGACGCCGAACTCGAGCGAGGCAACCGTCCCGCCGGGGCGGACGACGCGGGCGAGCTCCCGCAGCGTCGCGCCGGGATCGTCGACGTAGCGCAGGAGGTAGGTGAACGTCAGCGCGTCGAAGGCGCCGTCCTCGAACGGCAGTTGCTCGGCCCCGGCCTCGCAGAGCTCGATCCGGTCGTGGAGACCTGCGCGTGCGACCCGCTCGCGGCCCACGGCGAGCATCTCGGGGCTCTGATCGACGCCCACGACCGAGCAACCCGTCCGGCGGGCCAGCTCCAGCGCGACCGCCGCGGTTCCCGTCGCGACGTCGAGCACCGTGTCGCTCGGGCTCGCATCCACCCGGGAGACGAGGAAGCGCCGCCAGCGCGGGTCCTGGCCGAGCGACAGGATGGTCGCGTAGCGGTCGTAGCTCGGCCCGAGCGGCGCGAAGAGCCGGCGCGCCTCCCGGCTGCGGGCGGAGAGAGCCTGGGTCAAGCGCTCAGTATGCTTGCCGCCGTGGCTCTGGCCGACGACCTGGAGCGCATCGCGGCGCTCGCGGCGGCCCATGCGAAACCCGGAGAGGAGCTGGCCGGCATCCTCGCAGCCGAGCCCGGAGCAGGCTCGCGCGTGTATCTGTGCGTGTTCGGCACCGGTGACGGCCGCCGGAGCTGGCTGGCCCTCGACGACGCGGGCGAGGCGATCGAGGAGCGTGCGCGCGTGCGCGAGGCGGTCTCGATCTCGGCGCTCTGCGAGGTGGCGGCGGAGGTGGCGGGGGGAGGCGACCTCGAGGACTTGCGCTCGCAGCTCGTCGCGGTGCGGCTGCGCGAGCGCCCGCCCGGGATCGAGCAGGCCGAGGAGGCGGCGCTGGCGCTCGAGCGCACGATCGGCGCTCCGCCGCGACTCGCCACGCCGGCGTTCCTCGACGAGATCGGGGCGGCCACGCGGCGGCTGGAGCAGGCACTCGGCCAGGACGGAGGCTCCCCGTTCGCGGAAGCGATGCGCCAGGCGCTCGGCGCCGTGGCGTCGCTGACCGCGGAGGTCGAGGGAAGCTCCAAGCGGGCGCTCGTCTAGTTGGAGAGAATGCCGCGGCGATGAGCGAGCCGAGCCTTCCGGCAGTCCGGGCTTCCGACGCCGATCGGGACCGGATCGCGTCGGCTCTTCGCGACCACCTCGTCGCCGGGCGGCTGACGCTGGAGGAGTTCACCGAGCGGGTCGCAGCGGCCCAGCGTGCGCGGACTCTGGGCGAGCTCGAGGAGCTGACGCGCGACCTGCCTGCGGCGGGAACGGCCGAGGTCGCGGTCGCGACCGCGCCGGGATCCCCTTCCCGCTGGTCGATCGCCTTCATGTCCGAGGACCGGCTCGACGGTCGCTGGCGGGCCGGCGAGCACGTCGCCGCGGTGGCGATCATGGGCAAGTCGGTCGTCGACCTGCGACACGCCAGGCTCGACGCCGCCGAGATCGTCGTGACCGCGATCGCGCACATGGGCGACGTGACGGTGATCGTGCCCGAGGGCGTCGAGGTCGACGTCAGCGGCTTCGCGCTCATGGGGAGCAAGCGCAAGAGGACGTCGGACGTGGAACCGCTGCCGGGGGCGCCGCGCGTGCATGTCCGCGCGTTCGTCCTGATGGGCGAGGTGACCGTCAGGAGCGAGAGTCGAAAAGGTATGTTCGGGTTCTTCAAGGAGGGCTGATGGAGGGCGGCTTCGGGTTTCCGTTCGGGGGCGACCCCGAGGAGCTGATCAAGGGTTTGCAGGAGTTCGCGGCGCAGCAGGCCGAGTCGGTACACGAGGCGCAGCGCGAGCAGTTCGCCACGCTGACGCTGAACACGGCGGTCGAGCTGACGGCGGCGGCCCTCAGCCGCGTCGACGTCGCCGGCAGCGCGGAGGAACAGGCGCTGGCGATGCGGGACGCGATGCGCGTGCTCTTCCCCGAGGCGGTGGCGCTCGTGAGCGCGGCCCGCCAGGGCTTCATGCGCGAGCGCTAGTGCCCCTTCAGGTGATGCTGCCCCGCTTCTGGGTCGCGAGCACCAAGCCAGGGGCCGCACCCGGCGGCGGCCAAGGCTCGCAGCCTTGGCAAGGGCGGGGGTGGTTCTTGGCGCCGCGTGATCGCGGGCCAGATGCAGGCGTGTATTGCCTGGAGGGGCACTAGGCGGGGTCAGCGGCCGGGCAGCTCGAGCCCTCGCTCGAACCGGATCGCGATCTCGTGCAGGTTCTCCCGCACCTCGGGCGGGCTGCCCGGGGTAGGGACGACCAGGCCGGTTTGCTGCCCGACCTTGCCGAACGCGACCTGGAGCTTGACCTCGCCGTCACGCACGACGAGGCCCGGCAGCCCGGTACCGAGCTGCTCGACGAAGACGTCCACGATCTTCGCCACCTCCTTCGCCGGCAGGACGGGCGTGAGGCCCTTGCCCGCGAGCTGCTCGTCAGCCAGCTTGGCGTGCTCGGCGAGCTGGTCGCGCTCGGCTGTGACCGAGCCGAGGTCGCCCTCCGCCTTCGTGAGCTGCTCCTGGGCCCCCTTCAGCTCCGCGCGGGCGGAGTCGGCCTGCTCGCGGAGCTCGAGCCCGGCGGCCTTGAGCCGCTCCAGGTCCGCCGCCACCTCGTCCAGGCGCGCGGCCAGCTTCTGGTTCTCCTTCAGCACGGCCTCGACCCGGTCGCCCGCGTCGAGCGCTCTCCTCTCGGCCTCGCGGGCGGTGCGCGCATTCTCCCTGACGGCCGCACGGAGCTCCCGGCGCTCCGCGGCCAGGGCCTTGCGCTCCTCCTGAGCCTTGCTCAGGCGTCCTTCGAGTGCCTCCAGGCGACGGAGATCCCGCGTGCTGATCTCAGGCACGGCGGGCTCCGCTACCGCTTCTCATCGGCCACGACGACCTCTCGCACGAGGCGCGCGTCGGAATCTCGCGCGGTCACCAGCCACCGCCGCGTGTGCGGGACGAACGTCGCCTCGTACGCCAGGCCGCCGAGGATCTTGTCCAGAGCGGCCACGTCCTCGCGACCCTTGACGTCGTCGATCACCTTGTCCGGCGTGCGCGTCGGCCGCTCCGACGGGGGAACGAGCGTGTCCTCGACGACCGCCACGTACCGGATGCGGATGGTGGAGAGGAGACCGGGCGTGATGCCGCCCTGTCGGGCGGTCTCGCTCGAGACCGGCTGGAGGAGGACGCCTCCGCCCGCCGCGTTGCCGACGGTCGCCTTCACCTCGAGCTCGGCCTCGGAGATCGCTACGGCGGTCGGGACGTCGACGAGCTCCCCCGCGAGAGCGCCCTGCGCGTCGGCGAGCGAGCGGCCGGCGGCCTCGACGAACCCGGTCAGATCGGCTCCAGGCTCCGCTGCCATCTGCTACGGCTCCGGGGTGGTGGTCGTGCGGCTGGGCTCGAGCCGGAGCGGCATCGGCACGGGCACGAGCGTCGCCGTCAGCTTCGAGTGCACGGTGACGTCGCGGTTGAGCTTCCTTTCTGCGCGAACCGCCGCGGTGCCGGCGAAGAGTCCGAAGTTGCGCTTGCCCTCGCCCGACTCCTCCTCCTTCTCGACGATCTTGATGTCCATCACGACCTCGATCGTCGACTGGGAGAACTGGTAGAAGGTCGGCGTCACGCCCAGGCTGAGGAGCGAGACCTCGACCGGGTCCGCCTGCTCGAATGTGACGTTACCCGCCGCGTCGATCACCTCCGTCACGCGCGGCACGATCGAGACGGTCGCCTCGGCGAGCTCCTGCACGAGCTCCGCCGAAGCGCGGTCGAGGCTCGTCTGCGCGTCCGCGATCCCCTCCGCCAGCATGCGCACGAGGTCGCCGAAGCTGACGGAGGGGCTCTCGCGAACGGGGATGTCGGAAGCGACGATCGGCTCGCGGAAGGCGCGAAGCCTGGCGAACTCGGTCGCTCGTGGGATCGGAGCCATTCGCTGCCTACGGCGGCGGCGCCGGCACGGGCGCGGGAACGCGGTTGTCGATGACCGTCACCTCGGGGAAGATCCGCGGCGGCGGCGGCACCGGGATCATCTTCACGAACAGCCTGCTCGTGCCGCGCACCTCCTTCTGGAACTTGCGGTTGTGGGAGACGTCGACCCGGACGGACGCGCTCCAGCACGCGAAGCCGACTTTGGCCTTGAAGCCGACCTTGATGTTCGTCTCCGACGAGGTCGTCGTCTTGATGTCCATCGTCACCTCGATGGACGCCTCGGCGAACTGGTAGAAGGCCGGGTTGAGGCCGACCTGGAGCAGTGACATCTCGACCGCTTCCGCGGCTTCGAACGTCACCGTGCCGTTGGCGGCGATCGTCTGGGTGAGGGCGGGGACGACCTCGATCGTCGTCTCGGCGAGGATCTGCGCCGTCTCCACGGAGTTCTCGTCGAGCGCGCGCTGAGCCTCGGCGATGCCCAGCGCGAGCTTGGTGACCATGTCGGGGAGCGGTACGTCGAGAAGCTCTTGTCCTACGCTTGCCATGCCTCATCCTCCTGCGCCGCAGCGTCGCGGTGGTGTGAACGACCCGGCCCTAGGGCGGCTTCTCCGCCCTGGCCTCGTCGAGGCCGATCAGCCGGGCGAAGCCGGCGAAGCGCTGCGGGTCGATGCCGACCGGGCCGGCGAGCGCGACCTCCGGGTGTCGCTGCAGGCCCGGGAAGGCGTCGAAGGGCAGCAGGGCGAGCACCCGGCGGGGATCGGGCAGGTGCGTGACGACCGTGCCGCCCGCGCCGCGGACGGCGACCTCGGGCGAGCCGGTCCGGCCGAGCACGAAGAAGAGCGAGCGTCCCTGTGCCGGCGGCAACGAGATGGTCGCTCCGAAGGAGTCGGCGGTCGGCGACGAACCGGTCGCCCCGGATGGGGCAGCAGGGCCGCAGTAACGGTCGGACGTGCGTGCGTGCACGGGCGGCTCCCTCGTTACCGACACCGACGATCCCACTCCGAGCCCGGGGCTGTCAAGAGTTGCACCCGAGTAGAATCGCCCGGCTCGTGAGCCTCCTCGACCGCGCTCTCGTCCGCATCCTGCCGGCCGTCCCGAAGCCGATCGTCCAGAAGCTCTCGGACCGCTACATCGCCGGCGCGCACATCGAGGACGCCTCGCGCGTCGTCCGGGAGCTCAACGACGACGGCAAGATGGCGACGGTCGACGTCCTGGGCGAGGAGGTCGCGAACCCGGACGAGGCGCACGCGATCGCCGAGGCGTACGAGGATGTGCTCGCCGAGATCGAGCGGGCCTCGCTCGACGCGACCGTGAGCGTGAAGCCGACCGGGCTCGGTCTCATGCTCGGCTACGAGTGCTGCCGCGAGAACCTCGAGGAGGTCGTGCGCGACGCCGCCGCGCGCTCGAACTTCGTCACGATCGACATGGAGGACTCGGGCACGACCGACGATACGCTCCGCCTCTATCGCGGCCTGCGCGAGGACGGGCACGACAACGTCGGCATCGTCCTCCAGGCGATGCTGCGACGCACCGTCGCCGACGTGCGCACCGTCGCCGACCTGCGCCCGAACGTGCGGCTCTGCAAGGGCATCTACGTCGAGCCGGAGGCGATCGCCTTCCGCGGCTACGAGGAGGTGCGAGCGAACTTCGTGAGCGCGCTCGTCGAGCTGCTCGACGCCGGGTGCTACGTCGGCATCGCGACGCACGACGAGTGGCTCGTGGACGAGGGCCGTCGCCTCGTCGCCGACCGCGGCCTCGCGCCCGACAGCTACGAGTTCCAGATGCTGCTCGGCGTCCGCCGCGACCTCGGCGACGCGCTCGTGGCCGAGGGGCACCGTCTTCGCATCTACGTCCCCTTCGGCGAGCAGTGGTACGAGTACTCGATCCGGCGGCTGCAGGAGAACCCCAAGATCGGCGGCTACATCGCCGCGGACACGCTCGGGCGCCTCCTGCCCGGTCGCGGCGCGCACAAGCTCTCGGCGTGATCTGGCGGGAGGCCGAGGGCTGCCGCGTCGTCGACTCGGACGGGCGCGAGTACCTCGACCTGTCCGCGGGGTTCGGCGTGGCCGCGCTCGGGCACCGCAACCCGCGCGTGATGGAGGCGATCGCCGCGCAGCGGGTCGCGCACGCTCTCGGCGACCTGGCCGAGGCGGAGGCGACCGCGGCTCTGCGGGAGCGGCTCGGCCGGCCCGCGAAGCTCGGAGTCACCGGCGAGGACGCGGTCGAGATCGCGCTCCGCACGGCCCTGCTCGCCACGGGCAGACCCGGCATCGTGGCGTTCACCGGCGCCTACCACGGCACCGGCCTGCTGGCGCTCGCCGCGACCGGCTTCGAGCGCTTCCGCGCGCCGTTCGCGGCCTGGCTGCCCGGTCCCGTGCACCGGCGCGCGTACGGCGAGGATCCCGGCCCGCTGCCGGCGGACGCCGGCTCCGTGATCGTCGAGCCGATCCAGGGACGCGCGGGCGCCCGCGTGCCGCCGGAAGGCTTTCTCGAGCTGCTGCGCCGTCGCTGCGACGAGGCGGGCGCGCTGCTGATCGCGGACGAGATCTACTGCGGACTGGGCCGCACGGGGGTCTTCTGGCGCTCCGGCGAGCTGGCCGACGTGATCTGCACGGGCAAGGCGCTCGGGCACGGCCTGCCGCTCTCGGCGGCCCTCTTCCTCCGCGACGGGCTCGAGCGCGTCTGGGAGCTCGGCCCGGAGGACGTGTACACGCACACGCACGCCGGGAACCCGCTCGCGTGCGCCGCCGCCCTGGTCGTGCTGGAAGAGGTGCCGGCGCTCCTCGACCGCGTGGCCGACGCCGGTGAGCGGTTCGCGCGCGCGGGCTGGCACGGCGCGGGCCTGATGCGCGCGCGGCCGGGCGACGCCGATGCCGCCCGCGAGCGCGGCGTGATCGTGATCCCGGCGGGCGAGGACGGCTCGCTGATCTCGGCGACGCCGCCCCTGACGATCACGGACTCTGAGATCGACGAGGCGCTCGAGCGGCTCGGTTAGGTGCGCTAGGGCGGCGGGGGCGCGGCGGGGGGTCCCGGAGGGGGAGCGGCTTCCTCCTCCTCCACGATCACCTCGCGCCGGGGCGCGGGAACGCTGCGTCGCACCGGCGCCTCGCCCTCGACGTACGTGCGGCGGCCCCGGTAGACCGGGCTCCACTGCGACCAGAAGATCATCGAGAGGATGGCGCCGGCGAGGCCGACGATCATCAGGATCACGCCGATCGCGTCGACGTCGAGGCCCTCTGCGTCCGCGGTCACGCCCCAGGTGAGGATGGCGCCGACTGCGATCAGGATCAGGCTCACGCCGATGGTCATGGGACGGTGCTTTCCGCTGCCGCCGGATGCCAAACGGATCCCGCGTCCAACGGGCTAGCCCTTGCGTGCGACGAGGATGAACTCGCCCGGAACCCGCGGATCCTGCCGGCGCTCCGAGTGCAGCGAGGGAAACTCCTCCAGCCTGCGGATCGTGAGGCCTGCCCGCGCGAGCGCGGTCACGATCTGGCCGAGGCGCCAGAAGCGCTCGTGCTTGGGCTCGTGTGCCGGCTCTCCCGTCAGCTCGAAGTGTTCCCAGCCGACGTCCACGTGCACGGTCTCGTCGAAGTAGTCCTCGCGCCAGCGCAGGGCGGCGTCGAGGCAGCCGAGCACGGGGTGCTCGTCGTAGAGGACGAGGTAGCCGCCGGGTCGCAACGCTGCGACGATCCCTCCGGCCCAGGCGTCGAGGTCGTGCAGCCAGTAGAGGACGCCGCCCCCGGTGTAGACGAGGTGAAATCGTGCGCGCCGCAGCTCGAGCGGCAGCGCGTGCACGTCGGCGTGCACCCACGCGACGGACGGCGTCCGCTCGCGCCCGACGGCGAGCGCCTCGGCCGAGATGTCGACAGCGCTGACGAGTGCTCCCAGGTCGACGAGCTCGGCGGTCGACTCGCCGGTCGCGCACTGGAGGTGCAGCACGTGCTTGCCCTCGAGGCTCGGCAGGCGCTCGCGCACGAGCGGGGGGATGCCGAGCTGCTCCCGCATCGACTCGGCGCGGCGCCGGTGCACCTCGTCCCACGCGCGCCGGTTGTGCTCGGTCGGCTCCACGTTCCTAGTGTGGCGGTCCGGAGCGCCTCAGGCGAGGAGGGAGAAGCCGCCGTCGACGACGAGCGTGTGGCCCCGCACCATGTCGGCCTCCGGGGAGCAGAGGAAGGCGACCGCGCCGGCCACGTCCTCCGGCGCGACGAGCCGGCCCGCCGGCGTCCGCGTCAGCCCCGAGGCCAGCATCTCCTCCTTGTTCGGGAAGTGCTCGAGCGCGCCCGTCTCGACGACGCCGGCCGAGACGGCGTTCACGCGAATTCCGCGCGGCGCCAGCTCGACCGCGAGGTAGCGGACGACGGACTCGAGCGCCGCCTTCGAGGTGCCGACGAGGATGTAGTTCTCGAGCACACGCGTCGAGCCGAGGCTGGAGATGCCGACGATCGACGAGCCCGGGCGCATCGACGGGACCGCCACCCGCGCGAGTGAGAGCAGCGCACGCGCGTTGGCCGAGAGCGTCCAGTCCCAGTGCCGGTCCTCGGTCTCGAGCGCCGGGCGGATGACGCCGGTGGCCGCATTGTGGACGAGCGCGTCGAGGGCGCCGAGGGAGGCCACCTCGCCGAGCACCGCCTCGGAGGTGACGTTGCCGCGCACGAGCACGGGCTCGGTGCCGAGCCCGCTCAGCTCCTCGGCCGCCTCAGCCGCGGCACTGTCGTTGCGCAGGTAGCCGATCGCCACCCGCGCCGCGCCGAGCTCGGCGAAGCGGCGGGCGATCGCCAATCCGATCCCGCGAGTCCCGCCCGTCACGAAGACGGACCTGCCCTCGAAGGTCATTCGTTCCGCGGAAGCGGGTCGTACGCGGGCGCCGAGCTCGGAATCGTCTCCCAGCCGACGCGTGCCTCCGACTCGCGGCCGCCCTCCTCCGCCTTCGAGGAGGCATAGCCGAGGCGCTCGAGCAGCTCCATCTTCTCCTCGCCGTAGCGGCGGACCGCGTCGTCGGCAGGCAGCTGCTCGATCAGCTCTCGCACGCGGGCGCGGAGCTGGAAGGCGAAGTGCGGCGTCGCCGGCCCGACGAGGGCGTCGATGTCGTCGGTCGTGAGCCCGGCCACGCCGGCAAGCCTAACGCTAGGTTGGGCGATGTGCGCCGCCCCTCCGCCGCCGAGCTCATGCTGCTCGCGACCGTCTGCATCTGGGCGTTCAACTTCACCGTCACCCGCTTCGTGCTCACGCACGGCTTCAAGCCGCTGGCGTACGCATCGATCCGCTACGGCGCCGCCGCGATCGTGTTCTCGAGCATCACCTACGGGCTCGAGCGGTCGCTCGCCGTGAAGCGACGGGACGTCGGCCTGCTGCTCCTCGCGGCCGCGCTCGGGATCTGGCTGAACCAGGTCTCGTTCGTCTACGCGCTCTCGACCACGACCGCCTCCACGGCGGCGCTGATCATGGGCACGCTGCCGATCTTCACCGCGCTACTCGCCTGGGCGGTGCGGATGGAGCGCCTGTCGCGGCGGTTCCTGCTCGCCGGCGGGGTCTCCTTCGGCGGCGTCGCGCTCGTCGCTGCCGGCTCGGGCGGAGAGCTCTCGGGCGATCTGCGCGGAAACCTGCTCGTGCTCGCGACGGCGGCGACGTGGGCCGGGTACTCCGTCGCGATCGCGCCGCTGATGCGCCGCTACTCGCCGTTCAGGATCAGCTCGTTCGTGCTCCTCGTCGGCTGGGTGCCGCTCTTCCTCAGCGGCCTCTCGCAGGTGCGGACGCAGGACTACTCGCTCAGGCCGCTCGTCTGGGCGTGCCTCGTGTTCGCGATCCTGGGGCCGCTCGTGCTCACGAACGTGCTCTGGTTCACGGCCATCGACCGCGTCGGCCCGTCGCGCGCGACGCTGGTCACGAACCTGCAGCCGTTCATCGCGGCGATCTTCGCGCTCGCGATCCTGTCCGAGGAGATCACGGCCGTACAGGTCGCGGGCGGCGCGCTGATCGGCCTCGGCATCGTGCTCGCCCGCCGGCGGGCCGCGCCCGCACCGGCAGAAGGCCCTTAAGAGCTGCCGGAGCCGCGGTAAGATCGCCGCGTGACCACGGACTTCATGCCCCTCGACGGCTGGGATCACGTCGAGCTCTGGGTCGGAAACGCCAAGCAGGCGGCCTACTTCTACGAGCACGCCTTCGGGTTCGCGCGCACCGCCTACGCGGGCCCCGAGACGGGCGTGCGCGACCGCGCCTCGTACGTCCTCGAGCAGAACGACATCCGCCTCGTGCTCACGAGCGGCCTGCGTGGAGACAGCGAGATCGGCCGTTTCGCCGGCATGCACGGCGACGCGGTCAAGGACGTCGCCCTGCGCGTGCCCGACGCCGCCAACGCGTACCGCCAGGCGGTGCAGCGCGGCGCCCGCGGCGTCACCGAGCCGCACTGGGTCGAGGACGAGTTCGGGCGCGTCGAGCTGGCGGCGATCGCGACGTACGGCGAGACCGTCCACACGTTCGTCAACCGTGCCGACTACGCCGGCCCGTACCTCCCCGGCTACGTGGCGCAGGAGTCCTCGAACGGCGTCCCGGGCGGCATCGGATTGCAGGTGATCGACCACGTCGTCGGCAACGTCGAGCTCGGCCGGATGGATCACTGGGTCGAGTTCTACGAGCGCACGATGGGCTTCACGGAGATGATCCACTTCTCCGACGAGGCGATCTCGACCGAGTACTCGGCGCTGATGTCGAAGGTGATGACGGACGGCGAGGGGAAGATCAAGTTCCCGATCAACGAGCCGGCCGAGGGCAAGCGCAAGAGCCAGATCGAGGAGTACCTCGACTTCTTCGGCGGCCCGGGCGTGCAGCACATCGCGCTCGCCAGCGACGACATCGTGGGG
>JBOHAW010000293.1:0-12903 GCA_050697975.1 Gaiellaceae bacterium | reverse complement strand
GCGCCAGGTCGTGCAGTGCATCACCGATCTGATCACCGTGCCCGGCCTCGTCAATCTCGACTTCGCCGACGTGCGCACGATCATGCGCGACGCCGGCTCGGCCCTGATGGGCATCGGCTCCGCGTCGGGCGAGAACCGCGCCGCGGAGGCGGCGAGGACGGCGGTCTCCTCGCCGCTGCTCGAGGCCTCCATCGAAGGCGCGACCGGGATTCTGCTCAACGTCTCGGGGGGTTCCGACATCGGTCTCTTCGAGGTCAATGAGGCGGCGGAGGTGGTGACGAGCGCGGCCGACCAGAACGCGAACGTCATCTTCGGCGCCGTGATCGACGAGTCCCTCGGCGACGAGGTGCGCGTGACGGTGATCGCCACCGGCTTCGGCGGCAGCGCGCGGAGGCGCCGCCGCCGCGCCGAGGAGCCGGGCGCGGTCGACGCGCCGATCCCGGCCGTCGCGCGGCAGAGCTTCGACGTGCGCGAGGACACGCTCGACGTGCCCTCGTTCCTGCGCGACGACGACTCTCGCTAGCGCTGGCTCCGCCGTCGGGTCAGGACTGCGCCGACGACCGCGCCGTAGGCGGCGTGATCCGCCACCTGCGGCAGCCGGGGCAGGGCCCGGAGGCGCGGCCACCGCCGCCCGGTCAGGCCCAGGTCGAGCGCTGCGACGGCGAGCCCGGCCGCGGCTCCGGCAAGCGTGGTGCACCTGCGCGGCAGCCCAACGGCGAGGACGACTCCCCAGCCGAGTGAGATCGCCAGGTGCGCCGGCACGCCGGCGAGGAGCAGGCGGCCGCGCCGCGTCTCGTGCCGAAGGACGAGCGTGCCGGCGGCGAGCGTCGCCTCGAGGGGGTCGGCTCCGGTCGCGAGCGCGTGGACGGTGGACGGCGCGCCGCCGAGCACGGCGGCGACCCCGCCCGCGGCGAGTCCGTCCGCGACCCACTGCGGTGCCACGGCTACGATGATGCCGTGAACGCGACGAGTGCGACGGCGTCTCTGCAGACGCTCCTCGAGCAGGCCTTTCCGGGCGCGACGGAGCTGTCGGTGGTCGACCGCACGGGCGGGGGCGACCATTTCCAGGTCACGGTCGCGAGCTCGCGTTTCGCCGGACTGTCGCTCGTCGCCCAGCACCGGCTGGTCTACGACGCGCTCGCGAGGCCGCTCGGGGACGGAACCATCCACGAGCTACGGATCAAGACGAAGGGAGCGGGATGAGCGAGCTGAGCACGAAGATCCAGGACGTGATCGAGAACGAGCCGGTCGCGCTGTTCATGAAGGGAACGCCGAGCTTCGTCATGTGCGGCAACTCGCACCGAGCGCTCGAGGCGCTGCGCGCGCTGGGCGCTCCCGTCACCGCCGTCGACATCCTGCCCGACCCGAAGATCCGCCAGGAGCTGTCGGCGCTGTCGGGCTGGCCGACGATTCCCCAGGTCTTCGTCCGAGGCGAGCTGATCGGCGGCGCCGACATCGTCGAGGAGCTGGCCGGGACCGGCGAGCTCAGGCAGAAGCTCGACGAAGCCCTCGGCACCGACGCCTTGACCGGCGACGAGCGCGTCGTCGACGTCCTGGCTCCCACCGGCTGACCCCGCGGCTGCGGCCCGCTCCACCGGGCCAGGTTCATTAGCATCGAGCCGACATGCAGACGTTGCAGCGCACGCCGCTCCACGGCCGGCACGTCTCGCTCGGGGCCCGCATGGTGCCGTTCGCCGGCTGGGAGATGCCGGTCTCCTACGAGGGCGTGATTCCCGAGCACCGCGCTGTACGCACCGACTGCGGCGTCTTCGACGTGTCGCACATGGGCGAGCTCGAGGTCGAGGGCCCACGGGCGCACGAGCTGCTTCAGTCGCTGCTGTCGAACGATCTCGACAAGGTCGAGGTCGGTGCCGCTCAGTACACGCTGCTGACCAACGAGCGCGGCGGCATCGTCGACGACCTGATCGCGTACCGGCTCGAGTCGCGCCGCTGGCTCCTCGTCGTGAACGCGGGGAACACGGAGGCGGCTTACGCCTGGATCAAGGAGCGCGAGACGCGGGGAAGCGAGGTCACCGACCGCTCGGACGCCTACGCCCTGCTCGCGGTGCAGGGTCCCCGCACGACCGAGCGCCTCGGGCTGCCCGATGCGCGACCGTTCACGTTCGCGATGG
Source organism: Gaiellaceae bacterium (assembly GCA_050697975.1). Classification (GTDB taxonomy): domain Bacteria; phylum Actinomycetota; class Thermoleophilia; order Gaiellales; family Gaiellaceae; genus JBOHAW01. The sequence goes on along the minus strand of JBOHAW010000293.1, from coordinate 10,771 downwards.
GCGAGATCGACGGCATCGACGTGATGGTCAACCGCACGGGCTACACGGGCGAAGCGGGGTGCGAGCTGCTGGCGATGAACGAGGACGCCGTAGCGCTCTGGGACGCCGTCCTCGCCCGCGGCGCGACCCCCTGCGGGCTCGGCGCGCGCGACACGCTTCGGCTCGAGGTCTGCTACCCCCTCCACGGGAACGACATCACGCCGGAGACCGACGCGATCGCGGCGGGGCTCGGCTGGGCGTGCGCGCTCGACAAGGACTTCACCGGCGTCGAGGAATTGCGAAAGGTCAAGGAGGCGGGGCCCGAGCGGAAGCTCTCGGCGTTCGTGATGGAGGAGAAGGGAATCCCGCGCACCGGAATGCCGATCGAGGGCGGCGGCGAGGTGACCTCCGGGACGCACTCGCCCATGCTCGACGTCGGGATCGGCCTCGGCTACGTCCCGACCCGCGCCTCCGAGCCCGGTAGCGAGATCACCGTCGACGTGCGCGGCAAGCCCCGGCGCGCACGCATCGTCAAGAAGCCGATCTACAGAGTTTCTCGGCCACAGGCCAAGAAACTCTAGGAGGGAGACATGGTGGAGATGGGGAACGATCTTCTCTTGGTCGAGCTTTTACGCGAAGCGGAAAAGGTCGTGTAGTGGCTGCGGCGGAGAGCTATCCCGACGACCTGAAGTATCACCGCGAGCACGATTGGGCGCGCATCGACGGCGACGAGGCCACGCTCGGCATCACCTGGTATGCGCAGGATGCGCTCGGTGAGCTCGTCCACTACGAGGCTCCGGCGCAGGGCGACACGATCGCGAGGGATTCGTCCTACGGCGAGGTCGAGTCCGTCAAGGCCGTGTCCGAGGTGATCGCGCCCCTCTCCGGGGAGATCCTCGAGGTGAACCAGAAGGTGGTGGACGAGCCCGAGACGGTGAACGAGGACCCCTACGGCGAGGGGTGGCTCGTCCGCATCCGGCTCGGCGACTCCGCCGAGGTCGATCAGCTGCTCGAGGCCGAGGCCTACAAGAGCTTCCTCGCCGAGCAATGAGTCAGCTCTCGGTCACGGAGCGGGACCGGGAGGAGATGCTGCGGACGATCGGCGTCGGCTCGGTGGAGGAGCTCTTCGCCGACATCCCCGAGGCGGTGCGGCTCGGGCGCGAGCTCGAGCTCGAGCCGGCGCTCTCGGAGCCCGAGCTCGTGGCGCACCTCGAGGAGCTGGCGGCGAAGAACGCGCACACAGGCGTCGAGCTCTCGTTTCTGGGTGCGGGCATCTACGACCACTACGTTCCGGCGGTCGTCGACGCGATCCTCTCCCGCGGCGAGCTCCTGACCGCGTACACGCCGTACCAGCCCGAGATGAGCCAGGGCGTCCTGCAGGCCATCTTCGAGTACCAGACGGCGATCTGCGAGCTGACCGGTATGGACGTGTCCAACGCGTCCGGGTACGACGGGACGACCGTGGCAGCCGACGCGTGCTACGTGGCGAAGCACGTGACGGGGCGCTCGAAGGTCGTCGTCACGGAGGCCTCCAGTCCGCAGGTGCGCCAGGTCGTCAAGACGTACGCCCCCGGCTTCGGGCTCGAGGTCGTCGAGGTTCCTCATCGCGGCGGCGCGACCGACCCGGACGAGCTGCGCGCGGCCGCGGAGGGTGCCGCCTGCGTGATCTTCCAGCAGCCGAACTTCTTCGGATGCCTCGAAGCGGCGCCCGACCTCGCGGAGGCTGCAAACGACGCCGAGGCGCTCACGATCGCGCACGTCGATCCCATCTCGCTCGGCGTGCTCGAGGCGCCAGGCAACTACGGGTGTGCGCTCGCGATCGGCGAGGGTCAGGGTGCGGGCAACTACCAGAGCTACGGGGGCCCGCACTACGGCTTCCTGGCGGCCAAGGCCGAGTTCACGCGCCGCCTGCCCGGACGCATCATCGGCGAGACCACCGACGTCGACGGCGAGCGCGGCTATGTCCTGACGCTGCAGACCCGCGAGCAGCACATTCGCCGCGAGAAGGCGACCTCGAACATCACCACGAACCAGACGCTGCTCGCTCTCGCCGGGCTCGTCCACCTCTCGTGGCTGGGTCCGCAGGGACTCCGCGAGGTGGGGGAGACCTGCCTCGCGCTCGCGCAGCACGCCAAGGAACGGCTGGGCCTTCCACTGGTGTTTCCGAGCAAGACAACGTTCAAGGAGTTTGCCGTCCGGGTCGGACGGCCGGCCAAGGAGGTCATCCGCGAAGCGCGCGCGCACGGCGTCCACCCCGGCTATGCGCTCGGTCGCGACTACGCAGGCATGGACGACGCGCTCCTCGTTGCGGTGACCGAGAAGCGCACGCCGGCCGACATCGACCGGCTCGCGGAGGTGCTCGGCCGGTGAAGCTGATCTACGAGAAGAGCCAGCCGGGCCGGCGCGCCTCCTCGCTGCCCCACCACGAGCTGCCGCGAGCGGAGGTGCCCGAGGAGCTGCGGCGCGCCGAGCCGCCGCGCCTGCCCGAGCTCGCCGAGCCCGAGCTGGTGCGCCATTTCAGCGAGCTCGCCACGAGGACGTTCGGGATCGACACCGGCTTCTACCCCCTCGGCTCCTGCACGATGAAGCACAACCCGCGCGTGAACGAGCGCGTCGTCAACCTGCCGGGCTTCCGGGACCTCCACCCGCACCAGGAGGAAGAAGGAGCCCAGGGCGCGCTCGAGCTGATGTGGCGGCTGCAGGAGATTCTCGCCGAGGTGGCCGGGCTCGAGGCCGTGTCGCTCCAGCCCGCCGCGGGCTCGCAGGGCGAGCTCACCGGCCTGATGCTCATGCGCGCCTACTTCGCCGAGCGCGGGGAGGAGCGTGACACGGTGATCACGGCCGACACGGCTCACGGCACGAACCCGGCTAGCGTCACGATGGCCGGGTACAAGCTGGCGAAGGTCGAGACGGACGCCCGCGGAAACCTCGACGTCGCGCACCTGCGGGAGATGGTCGGCGAGCGCACGGCCGGTCTGATGCTCACGAATCCGTCCACGCTCGGGCTCTTCGACGAGTCGATCCACGAGGTCGCGAAGGTCTTCCACGAGGCCGGCGCGCTTCTCTACTACGACGGCGCCAACCTGAATGCCGTCTGCGGGATCTCGAGGCCCGGCGACATGGGCTTCGACATCGTCCACTACAACCTGCACAAGACGTTCTCGCAGCCGCACGGCGGCGGCGGGCCCGGAGGCGGGCCGGTGGCGGTGCGCAAGAAGCTCGAGCCGTTCCTGCCGGTGCCGGCGGTCGTCCGAGACGGCGACCGCTTCCGGCTCGACTACGACCGGCCCAAGTCGATCGGCAAGGTGCGCGGCTTCACGGGCCCGTTCGGCGTCTTCGTCCGTTCGTACGCCTTCATCCGCGCCTACGGGCCGGGCCTGAAGGAGATGTCGGAGACCGCCGTCCTGAACGCGAACTACCTGCTCGCCCTGCTCAAGGACGCCTACGACCTGCCCTTCGACCGCCTGTGCATGCACGAGTTCGTGCTCAGCGCGCGCAGCCTGAAGAAGGACCACGGCGTGACGGCCCTCGACGTGGCCAAACGGCTGATGGACTACGGCTTCCATCCGCCGACGATCTACTTCCCGCTGATCGTGCCCGAGGCGCTGATGATCGAGCCGACGGAGACGGAGACGAGGGAGACGCTGGACGCGTTCGCCGAGGCGATGCTCGCGATCGCGCGGGAGGCGAGGGAGAGCCCGGAGCTGCTCAAGGAGGCCCCGCACGACCGGCCGGTACGGCGGCTCGACGAGGTGAAGGCGGCGAAGCGGGCGCTCGTGAAGTACGGCTTCGAGGATCATCCCGACTTGAGTGGAGAGCCGTCCGAGGCGCGCCAGCTCGAGGCCCAGAAGGGAGCCTGAACGCAGCGGCTGATCGTCGCCGCCGTCTTCGTCCTGATCGTCGTGGCTGCGGCCGACGCGGTGCGAGGCCGCGACGCCGGGGACGAGCTAGAGCCGCGCGCCGCGCCGGACTTCGACGACGGCCTGCGCGAGCGGGTGCGCGCGGCGGCGCTCGCGGGACGGATCGTCTACACCGACGACCGGTGCGCGTTCCACACGCTCGCGCTTCCGGCACTCCGCGAGACCGCACGGCCCGGGGGGACCGAGGGGATCGGCTGCGCGTTCTCGCTCTCGCCGGGCGGCCTGCGCGCGTCGACCCCGGGCGCGGCGTGGAGCCCCGACGGCAGGCGTGTCGCCCGCTGTCGCGGCGAGACGGTGGACGTCGCCGTCGGCAGTGACCGCGCGCGCCCGGTCGAGCAGTACGACGGCTGCACGCCGGCCTGGCGGCCCGACGGCACGCTGACGGTCGTCCGCGCCGGATACGTGCTCCAGGTGAACGGCTGTCCCGCCTCAGTGCGGCCGTGCGAACGGGTATTGCTGTCCCGCGACGACGTCTACGACGCCGCGATCCGCCACCCGAACGTGCCCGGAAACCTCAACCTGCTCGCCGGAATCGAGGTCGTGGACGTCGCCTGGCTCTCCGGCACCCGGGCGGCCGTCCTGCTCGTGGTCACGTTTGTCCCGCCGTTCCGAGAGCTCGGGCCGCTCCAGCTGCTGGCGGTCTTCGAGGCCGGCCGTCTGCTCGCAGCAAGGTCGCGCTTCGGCGACGACGCCGTCGGCCTCGTCGCGAGCCCGTCCGGGACCGCCCTCGCCGTCCGGCCGCGCGAGCTCGTGCGCCGGAACGGGTCGCAGCTCACGCTGCCGCCTCCGCTCCAGCGCGGCGTCTCCGCCGTGGCCTTCTCGCCCGACGGACGCTGGCTGGCCGTCGCGCTGCGCGGCGAGGTCGTCCTCCTGCGGATGGCCGAGCTCGACCGTTACGACAACGGCGGCCCGACGCCGCGCCTGCTCGAGCTGCCGATCACCGCCCGCGACCTGGCGTGGCGATCGTCGAGGCAGCCGTGACCCGCGAGGAGATCGCCGCTCGCGTCGACGCCCTCCAGGCAGCCGGCGACTTCGTCGCCGCACTGGGGCGGTTCGCCGCCGAGCTCGACGACGACGACCGCGCCCTGCTGCAGGAAGTGCTGCTGGAGCGGGCCGACTACGACCACGCGCTCAGGGCGCGGATCGACGAGCGGGGCTGGCTGCGGCGGCAGTGGGACTCCGCCGATCGAGCGCGCCGCCGGCCCGACGACGCCTGACAGCTAGCGCGCGGCCGCCAGCTGGCCGCAGGCGGCCGCGATGTCGCGCCCGCGGGTGAGCCGGACCGTCGCCGGCAGGCGCGCCCGGTCGAGCACGGCCTTGAAGGCGGCGATCGCCGTCCGGGACGATGCGTCGTACACCCCGGTCGGGTTGTACGGGATCAGGTTCACCTTGAACACCGCCGGGTCGAGCAGCCCGGCGAGCTCGCGCGCCTGCTCGACGCGGTCGTTCACGCCACCGAGCATCACGTACTCGACGAAGACCTTGCGGTGCCGGAGCTCGAAGTAGCGCCGGCATTCCGCCACCACGTCGGCGAGCGGGTACCGGTCGTTGACGGGCATGATCCTGCTCCGCAGCGCGGGGTCGGCCGCATGGAGCGAAAGGGCGAGGCGGATCGGCTCCTCGACCTCGTCCACGAAGCGACGGAGGCCGGGCATCCAGCCGACGGTGGAGATCGTCGTGCGCCGGTGCGTGACGCCGAGGTCCGGCAGCCGCCGGGCCGCGCCCAGCACGCTGTCGAGGTTCAGCATCGGCTCGCCCATGCCCATGAAGACGCAGTGGTCGACCTCCTCGCTGCGCCTGAAGTGGAGTGCCTGGTCGAGGATCTCCGACGCGGTCAGGTTCCGCCCGAAGCGCATCTGGCCCGTCGCGCAAAACGTGCAGGTCAGGGGGCATCCCGACTGCGACGAGACGCACAGCGACCGGCGGCCGTCCCGGTAGCGCATCAGCACCGCCTCCACGGGATGCCCGTCGAACGTCCGGAAGAGGGCCTTGACCGTGCCGTCGCGCGAGTGCGACTCGGTCTCGACCGTGAGCGTCGAGAACGGCACCTCCTCTGCGAGCGCAGCTCGCAGCCCGCCCGGGAGGTTCGTCATCTCCTCGTAGCCGCCGGCACCACGCGCGGCCCAGTGCCAGACCTGGGCCGCGCGATAGGTCGGCTCACCGCCGTTGGCTAGCCGCTCCTCGAGACGCCGAAGATCCATGCGGCACACGGTAGCGCCGCCGGAGAATGCGAAGGCGCAGCCGCCGGGCTGCCTGTGACGCCGCCGACGGCGGGCGTGGCCTCTCGCGCTGCTCGATCCAGCTCGGCATCGCTATGTCAGCCTGATCCTCGGGTCGATCCACGCGTAGAAGAGATCGACGAAGAGGTTGACGAGAATGATGCAGAGTGTCCCGAAGACGACGACCCCCTGCGTGATCGGGAGGTCGAAGGCGGTGATGCTCTCGATCGCGACCTGGCCGAGCCCGGGCAGGCCGTAGACCGTCTCGGTGAAGATGGCGCCGCCGAGCGCGATGCCGATGTCGAGGCCGAGGATCGTGACGACCGTGAGCATCGCGTTCCGCAGCACGTGCGAGCGCAGGACGCGGCCCTCGGGGGCGCCCTTGGCCCGGGCGGTGCGCACGTAGTCCTCGTTCAGCGTCTCCATCACGTTCGCGCGGATGAAGCGCACGTAGTTCGCCGTGAAGAGCACCGCGAACGTCGCCCACGGGAGGATCATGTGGTAGGCCCACTGCACCGGGCCGCCGCACTCCGTGGACGGGTTGATCACGTCGCAGTAGCCCGAGATCGGAGTGAGCCCGAGCTTGAAGCCGAAGACGTAGGCGAAGATGAGGCCGATCCACACCGGGTGGGCGGAGATCCCGATCAGCACGGCCACCATCGTCACGCGGTCCATGATCGACCGCGGTCGTAAGGCCGAGAGGATCCCGATCGGCACCGAGAGCATGAGCCAGAAGAGGGCCCCGCCGAGCACGAGGGACGCGGTCACCGGCGCGGCGCGGAGCACGATGTCGTTCACGTCCTGCCGGGTCGCGAAGGAGCGGCCGAGGGAGCGGTCGACCACAAGGCGTTTCATGAACTTCGCGTACTGGACGTAGACAGGCTGGTCGGTGCCGAGGAACTTCTCGGCCGCGCGGACGGCGTCCTCCGTCGGCGAGCGGCCCGCCACGAGCGCGGCCGGGTTCGCCGGGATGATGTAGAAGATGATGTAGGTGACGAAGGTGACGGCGACGAACAGCACCACCGCCCACAGGACGCGTCGCACCAGGTACTGAAGCATTGCTCGCCGCCTTTCTGCCTGCCCGCAGAAGGACCGAGTCGGAGAGTCAGACGGCCGTGAGAGGCCGAAGTTAGACAGGATGGGCCCCGTGATCGATCTCCGCTCCGACACCGCAACCCGGCCGACGGCCGAGATGCGGGCCGCGATCGCCGCCGCCGTCGTCGGCGACGAGCAGCAGCGCGAGGACCCGACCGTGAACGAGCTCGAGCGCCGCGGCGCCCTGCTGGTCGGGCAGGAGGAGGCCGTCTTCCTGCCGACCGCGACGAAGGCGAATCAGATCGCGCTGCGGATCCTGGGGGAGCCGGGCGACGAGGTGCTCGCCGAGGAGAACTCGCACATCCTCCTGTCCGAGCTCGGCGGCCCGGCCGTCCACTCCGGCCTCGTCACGCGCGGCTTGCCCGGACAGGCCGGGCGCTTCTCGCCGGAGCAGATCCGCGCGGCCTACCGCGACCGGACGAGCATGCACGTCTCCCCGACCCGCCTCGTCGTGGTCGAGAACACCCACAACAGCTCGGGCGGGCGCGCCTGGCCGCTCGAGGAGATTCACGGCGTCGTGGAGACCTGCCGCGAGCTCGACATCCGCGTCCACCTCGACGGCGCTCGGCTCATGAACGCCGCGCTCGCCATCGGCGTCGCGGCGGCCGAGATCGGCCGCCTGTTCGACACGGTGACGCTCTGCCTCTCGAAGGCGCTCGGCTGTCCGCTCGGCGCGCTGTTGGCCGGTCCGGCCGAGCTGATGGCGAAGGCGCGGCGGGGCAAGCACCTCTTCGGCGGAGCCATGCGCCAGGCCGGGATCGTCGCCGCCGCGGGCGTCTACGCGCTCGACCACCACGTCGATCGGCTCGCCGACGACCACGCGCGCGCCCGCCGCCTCGCGGAGGGGCTGCACGGGGCCGGCGTGCCGGTCGAGCTCGACCAGGTGGAGACGAACTTCGTCCAGGTTGACTTCGGCCCGCTCGGGCTCACCCGCGAGGACGCGCTGGCGCGCCTGCGGGAGCACGGCGTCCTGCTCTCGACGACCGTGCACCCGACTGTTCTGCGCGCGGTCACGCACCTCGACGTCTCCGACGACGACGTCGAGCGCGCCCTCGATGCCATCCCGCGGGCCCTCGGAGCCCTTGCTCGCGTCTGAGCTCGGCCGCATCGCCCGGCGCGCGCAGGCCGAGCGGCGGTTGCCGAGCCTGAGCGCGGCCGTCTTCCGTGACGGGGAGGTGGTCTGGGCGGAGGCGCTCGGTCTCGCGGACGTCGAGGGCGATCGCGGCGCGACGCCCGACACGCAGTACCGGATCGGGTCGATCACGAAGACGTTCACCGCCGCCGCGGTGCTGCAGCTGCGCGACGAGGGGCGGCTCGCGCTCGACGACCCCCTGGGCAGGCATCTGCCGGACGTCCCGCATGCGGGCCCGACCCTGCGCCGCTTGCTCGCGCACCACTCGGGCCTTCAGCGCGAGCCGCCCGGCGAGATCTGGGAGTCGCTCGAGCCGCCGGAGCGCGACGAGTTCCTGGCTCGCCTCGCCGAGGCCGAGCAGGTGCTCGAGCCGGGGGCGCACTGGCACTACTCGAACCTCGCCTTCGTCCTACTGGGCGAGGTCGTCGAGGCGGTGTCCGGCGAGCCGTACGCGCGGTTCGTCGACGAGCGGCTGCTGCGTCCGCTCGGGCTCGAGCGGACGACGTGGGCGCCGGCCGAGCCGGCCGCGCGCGGCTACTTCGTCCACCCGTACGAGGAGACGGTGCGCGAGGAGAGGCCGGTCGACCTGCGCGGCACCTCGGCGGCGGGGCAGCTCTGGAGCACGACCGCCGACCTGGCGCGCTGGGGCTCGTTCCTGTGCGACCCGGAGCCCGAGGTGCTCGCTCCGGCGACGGCTGAGGAGATGCACGCGCTCCAGGTGATGATGGACACCGAGCGCTGGCAGGTCGGCTGGGGACTCGGGCTGGGTCTGTACCGGCGCGGAGACCGCGTGTGGGCCGGCCACGGCGGCGCGATGCCCGGGCACCTGGCCGGACTCGCCTTCCGGCGGCGCGAGCGGATCGGCGCGGTCGTCCTCACGAACACGACCGCGGGTGCCGACGCGGAGGAGCTGGCGCTCGACCTCGGCGAGGAGGCGCTCGAGCTGGAGCCGGGCGAGCCCGAGGCGTGGCGGCCGCGCGACGGCGCGCCGGCGGAGCTACAGGACGTCCTCGGCCGCTGGTGGTCGGAGGGCTACGAGTTCGTGTTCTCGTGGCGCGACGGCAGGCTCGAGGCGCGTCACCTCGGCGCGCCCGCGCACCGGGCGCTGTCGGTCTTCGAGCGCCTGGAGGTGGACCGCTACCGGGTCGCCGAGGGGCGCGAGCGCGGCGAGCAGCTCCGGATCGTCCGTGGCGATGACGGCGAGGTGGCCAAGCTCTACTGGGCCACGTACCCGTTCACGCGCGGACCCGAGTCGTTCGGATAGGCGCCTCTACTCGTACTGCAGGGCGTTCAGCACGTTCAGCCGCGCCGCCCGCCGGGCGGGGAGGACGGCGGCGAGCAGGCCGGCGACGATCGCGACGACCGCGAACGCCACGAGCGAGCCGACCGGGACGGCGAACTGGAGGCCGAACTCCCGCAGGGCGCCGGTGACGAGGAACGCGAGGAAGATGCCGAGCGGTATCCCGAGCGCGGCCCCGATCAGCGCCGTGATCACGCTCTCGTGGCGGATCATGCGGCGAGTCTGCCGCCGGGTCATGCCGACGGCGCGCAGCATCCCGAGCTCGCGTGTCCGCTCGAACACGCTGAGCACGAGCGTGTTCACCATGCCGAAGAGGCTGACGATCACCGACAGCGCGAGCAGCACGTAGAGGAGGTTGAGGAACATCGCGATGTCCGCCTCCTGGTCGGCGATGAACGTCGCCCGCGTGCGCACGTCGGAATCGGGGAAGAGCTCGAGCGACGACTCGAGCGCCTGCTCCTCGCCGAGCGTGGGCTCGCCCGGGAAGTTCACGAACGTGAACTGATTCCGGGGACGGTCGAACGTGGCGTCGAACGCGTCCTTCGTGAGCACCACGTCGCCGAGCAGAGGATAGAAGGGCGGCGGCTCGTACGTCCCCTTCACCTGGACGAGCAGCTCCTCGTTCTCCGGTGTGCTGACGGTGAACGTGCTCCCGAGCTGGAGGTTCTTGTCCTTCGCGAAGTCGTCGGTCACGATCGCGCCGCGGCGTCCGAGCTCTCCGATCACGTCGTCCGAGCCCTCGGCCCAGTCGAAGCTGTAGGCCTCGAGGATCGTGTCCGGGTCGATGCCGGTGACGTACTTGTCCGAGCCGGCGGCCTTGGCGAGCGATGCGCGCACGCTCGTCGCCAGCTCGATCCCGGGCGTCTTCTCGACTGCGTCACCAGCGGCGGACTGGAAGGGCTCGAAGCCGTTCTGGGAGGTGACGATGAAGTCCGCTGCGACCTGATCCTCGATCGCGGCCGTGTTCGACTTGCGCATGCCCTCGCCGAGCGAGGCGACGAACGTGACGAGCGCGAGGCCGATCATGAGCGCCGCGGCGGTAGCGGCGGTGCGGCCGGGGTTCCGGCGCGAGTTCTGACGCGCCAGGCGCCCCGCCGGGCCGCCGATCCGCGTCGCCGGCCAGCCG
>JBOHAW010000292.1:0-6553 GCA_050697975.1 Gaiellaceae bacterium | reverse complement strand
GGGTGACCGAGGCGATCACGCCGATCTCGCCCGCCCCGTCGCGGTAGCGCCACCGGCTCGCCACCTCTCCCCGGTAGCCCGCCTCGACCGGCTCGAGCGGGAACTCGGCGTCGATCGCGCGGACGATCTCCGCTGCCGGGACGACGTCGTCGAGACGCCAGCCGTTCGTGTGGCCTACGTCCATGTACTCGATGAAGCGCACGATGTGTCCGGAGCCGCGGAAGTGCCGAGCGAGCTCGAGCACCTGGTCGTCGTTGACGCCGCGCTTGACGACGGTGTTGACCTTGACCGGCAGGCCCGCGGCGGAGGCGGCGTCGATCCCGGCGAGGACGCGCTCGACGGGGAAGTCGACGTCGTTCATCGCGCGGAAGACGTCGTCGTCGAGCGAGTCTAGGCTGACGGTCACGCGCCGCAGGCCGGCCCCGGCGAGCGCGCGCGCCTTCTGAGGCAGCAGCGAGCCGTTCGTCGTCAACGTCAGGTCGAGGCCGGGGATGCGGGCGAGCAGCTCGACCAGCCGGTCGAGATCGCGCCGCAGGAGAGGCTCACCGCCGGTGAGCCGGATCTTCTCCACGCCGAGCGCGGCGAACACGCGGGCCAGCCGCTCCAGCTCCTCGAACGTCAGGAGCTCCCGGCGGTCGAGAAACGCGTGGTCGCGGCCGTAGACCTCCTTCGGCATGCAGTAGACGCAGCGGAAGTTGCAGCGGTCCGTGACCGAGATCCGCAGGTCGCGAAGGGGACGACGCAGGCGATCCACGAGGTCGGCCATGGACAGAGAGCGTAGCCGACCGGTTTCAACGGGCCCAGGCGGGGAATCCCCACGGAGCCATCGTCAAAGGAGGGGGTCCGACATGTCGAACTGGGATCAGGCCGAAGGCAAGCTGAAGGAGGCCGAGGGCAAGCTCACCGACGACGAGTCCCGCGAGACCGAGGGCAAGGCGCAGCAGGCGTGGGGCGACGTCAAGGAGGGAGCGGAGGACGTCAAGGACAAGGTGGGCGACGCCAAGGACCGCTTCTAGCCGAATCGGCAATCTTCGTGGACGAGGGCGCCCGGGGGCGTCCTCGTCTCGTCTAGGCGCCTAGGCGAGTCACCGCCGAAATTTCGGCGCTGCCCTGCTCGGCCCAGATCTGAACCAGGTGGACGATCGTCGCGACCGCGGCGCCCATGTCCTGGACGCAGATCCACTCCCTCAGCGAGTGGTACTCGTGCCCGCCCGTGAAGAGGTTCGGCGTTGGCAGCCCCAGCTCGGACAGGCGTGCCCCGTCCGTGCCGCCCCGGATGAGCGAGCTCTTCGGCTCGAGCCCCGCTCGGCGGATCGCCTCGTCCGCGGCCTCCACGGCGCGCGGATGCTCGCTCAGGTACGCCTTCATGTTCCGGTACTGGCGCTTCACCGCGATCTCGACGGAGGCGCGCGGGTCGGTGGCGGCGGCCTCCTCGGCGAGGTGGCGCACGAGCGTCTCGTGGCCGGCGAGCTTCTCCTCGTCGAAGTCGCGGATGATCAGCTCGACGGCGCAGCGCGAGTCGATCCCCTCGATGTGGCCCGGGTGGACGAACCCCTCCCGCTCCTCGGTCGTCTCCGGCGAGAGCGTGTCCCTGGGAAGCCGCGAGACGAAGTCGGCGGCGAGCTTGACCGCGTTCACGAGGATCCCCTTGGCCGAGCCCGGGTGGACGACGCGGCCGGTGAACGTGACGGTCATTCCGAGCGCGGAGAACGTCTCGTCCTGGATCTCGCCGGCCGTCGAGCCGTCGAGCGTGTACGCGACTGCGGCGCCGAACCCCTCGATGTCGAAGTGGTCCGTCCCCGCCCCGATCTCCTCGTCGGGCGTGAAGCCGATCCGGACCGGTCCGTGCTCGAGCTCCGGATGGCGGGAGAGGTAGGCGACCGCAGCCATGATCTCCGCCACGCCGCCCTTGTCGTCGGCGCCGAGCAGCGTCGTCCCGTCGCTCGTCACGAGCTCGTGCCCGACGTGCTTCTCCAGCTCCGGCATCTCCTCGGGGCGCAGAACCTGCTTCGGGTCGCCGGGCAGCGCCACCTCGCCGCCCTCGTAGCGGACGACCTGTGGCTTCACGCCCGCCCCGCTCACGCCGGGGACGGTGTCCACGTGCGCGATCAGCCCGATCGTCGGCACCTCGCGCGCGGTCGTCGCCGGCAGCGTCGCCAGGACATACCCGTGCTCGTCCAGGTGCGCGTCGTCGAGCCCCAGCTCCAGCAGCTCTTCCACGAGCAGGCGGCTCAGGTCGAGTTGCTTCGAGGTGCTGGGATAGGTCTTCGAGCGCGGGTCGGACTGGGTGTCGATGACGACATAGCGCAGGAAGCGCTCGAGCGCGTCGGGCGCGACCTCCCGTGCGAGCTCCGAGGCGAAGACGTCGGTTTGCACGTCGGCAGCCTAGTGGACGTCGAGTGGAGGTCCGACAGCGAGTAACCCGTAAGGTCGGCGCGTGCTCGCGCTGGTCGCGCTGATTGCGGTGACGGCGGTCTGGGGCGTGACCTTCGTCCAGGTGAAGGACGCGGTCGCGATCTACCCGCTGTTCGCGTTCCTGGCCCTGCGGTTCGCGATCGCGGGTCTGACGCTCGCCGTTCCCGCCGCTCCCCGCATGCGCGCGCTCGGGCGGCAGGGCGCCACGGCCGGCGCGGCGCTCGGCCTCCTGCTGGCCGCAGGCTACGGACTCCAGACGGCGGGGCTCGAGCGGACGACCGTGTCGAGCACCGGCTTCATCACCGGGCTCTACGTCGTCTTCACGCCGCTGCTCGCGCTCGCGCTCTTCCGCGTCCGCGCCGGCCGCACCGTCTGGCTCGGCGTCGCGCTCGCGACGCTCGGGCTGGCGCTGCTCTCGGGCGTCGGCGCCGGCTCTCTCGTCGGCGACCTGCTCGTGCTCGCCGGGTCGGCGGCGTACTCGCTCCAGATCGTGCTGATGGAGCGCTACGCGCCGCGCTTCGACCCGCTCGCCTTCACGCAGACCGAGATGCTCGCCGCCTGCGGAGGCTTCGCCGCGCTCGCGGTCGCGCTCGGCCAGGTCGAGCTGCCGCGCGGCTGGACGGTCTGGGGGGCTCTGCTCGTCACGGGCGTGTTCGCCAGCGCGCTCGCATACCTCGTCCAGACCTGGGCCCAGCAGCGTACGAGCGCCACCCGGACGGCGCTCGCCTTCACGCTCGAGCCGGTCTGGACGGCGATCTTCGGCTTCTGGCTCGCGGGCGACCGCCTCGGCGCCCTCGGCGGCGCGGGCGCCGCGCTGATCATGCTCGGCATCGTCGTCGCCGAGCCCGCGGCCGCGAGAACCCTGCGCCGGCTCATCCGGCCCGATGACGGCTAGGGCTTGATGTGAAAGTCCCTCGGATGCGGAGCGATGCGCGAGGAGATAATCGATGGCGTGCATCGACGAGACACGATGAAGGCAATCGTCCAAGACACGTACGGCTCACCCGACGTCCTGGAGCTCAGGGAGATCGACAAGCCGGTGGTCGGGGATGACGACGTGCTCGTACAGGTGCACGCGGCCGGCGTCGACCAGGGCGTCTGGCATCTGATGGCGGGCCTGCCGTACCTGGTGCGCATCGCGGGCGTCGGGCTGCGCGCGCCCAAGAACCCCGTCCGCGGCTATGACGTGGCGGGACGCGTCGAGGCGGTCGGCGAGAACGTGACCCGGTTCCAGCCGGGCGACGAGGTGTTCGGCACCTGCCGCGGCTCCTTCGCCGAGTACGCATGCGCTCGAGCGGACCGGCTCGCGCCCAAGCCGGCGAACCTCAGCTTCGAGCAGGCCGCTGCCGTCCCCATCTCGGGCTACGCCGCCCTCCAGGCCGTTCGCGACCAGGGAAAGGTTCGGCCCGGTCAGCGAGTCCTGATCATCGGTGCGGGGGGAGGCGTGGGGACGTTCGCCGTGCAGCTGGCCAAGGCGTTCGGCGCGGAGGTGACCGGCGTCTGCAGCACGACGAAAACGGAACTGGTGCGATCGATCGGGGCCGACCGCGTGATCGACTACACGCGCGAGGACTTCGCCGACGATCGCAACCGCTACGACGTCATCCTCGACATCGCGGGGAACCGCTCGCTGTCGCACCTCCGGCGCGCCCTCGCCCCGAGGGGACGCTCGTGATCGTCGGAGGAGAAGGAGGCGGACGCTGGCTCGGAGGCATCGATCGCCAGCTCCGGGCGCACGTGCTCTCGCCGTTCGTGCGTCAGAAGCTGGGCACCTGGATCTCGACCGAGCGCGAGGAGGATCTGGAGACCCTGCACGAGCTCCTCGAGGCCGGCAAGGTCACGCCGATCGTCGACAGGACGTACCCGCTGAGCGAGGTCCCCGAGGCCATCCGGTATCTGAGAAAGGGCCACGCGCGCGGCAAGGTCGTCATCACCGTGTGAGCTCGAGGCAATCCACTAGAGGCGCCAGGCGCCGTCCTCCTGGACGACCTCGCCGTCGAGCATGAGCCGGCTGCCGCGCATCGACCGGACCAGGTCCCAGTGCAGAGCACTGACGTTCGTGCCGCCGGCGATCGGCAGGCCGGCGCCGACGGCGACGTGGACCGTGCCGTCCATCTTCTCGTCGAAGAGCAGGTTCTTCATGTGGCGGCGGACGCCGGGGTTGCAGCCGATTCCCAGCTCACCGACCCGGCGCGAGCCGTCGTCGGTGTCGAGGGCGCGCAGGAGGACGTCCTCGCCCTCTCCGGCCGTGGCCTCCACCACCTCGCCGTCGCGGAACACGAGGCGGATGTCCCACACCTCCTCGCCGTAGGCGAGCTGCGGGAAGTGGCTGAAGCGGATCCGCCCGTCCGCCGAGACCGGGCAGCAGTAGACCTCCCCGCCCGGCATGTTCAGGCGGCCGTCGTCGGTCAGCGCGGGCCGGTCCTCGACGTCGAGCGTCAGGTCCGTGTCCTCGCCGACGATGCGCACGACGCGCGCCCGCTCGAGCCGCGCGCGCAGCGGCTCCATCCGCGCCGCCTCGGCGTCCCAGTCGCGCAGGCAGGCGCCGAACATGACGTCCTCGAGCTCCGGCAGCGACAGGCCGGACTCGTCGGCGAAGGCCTGGCAGGGGTAGTCGCAGAGCACGGTCGGGATCTCTCCGGCGCGCCCGCGCCGTCGATACGGAGACGTCTGGGCGTTCAACGCGGCCGGCGAATGACCGGCGAGCTGCCGGGCGTCCTCGGGGGCGACCACGAAGATGGCCGCGTCCACCCGCTCGAGCACGTCGAGCTCGAGCGGCGCCACCTCACGCGCAAGCTCCTCCGGAGCCTCCGCCAGCCAGTCGAGGTCGAGCCCGAGCGACGGGCCCCAGGTCAACCGGCGCAGCGGCCAGCACCCGCGTCGCGCGAGTGCGCGCGAGAGCTCGGCCATGAGCGGCCGCGCCTGCACCGTGCCGGTGACGAGCACCTGCCAGCCGGGCCGGGGGTCGATGCAGCGCCCGACGAGCAGCTCCGCGTACTCCCCGGTGCGCGGATCGGCCATTCCGGCGATCCTACGCCGCCGTGGACGCAGTCCTGCTCGCGCTCACCTCGGCGGCGCTCTTCGGCGCCATGACCGTCGCGCTGCGGTACCCGCTGCGGGCGGGCGCCGACGCGGAGCTGGGCGCGCTCGTGACCATCCTGACCGCCTTCGCGGTCACGGTCCCGTTCGCCCTGGCGCAGGGGATCGAGCCGGCCGGCATCTGGCCGTTCGCGCTCGCGGGCCTGCTCGGCCCCGGCCTGTCGCAGCTGCTGTTCACGCTTGCGGTCCGCGACGCCGGCCCTTCGCGCACGTCCGTCGTGGTCGGGACGGCGCCGCTGTTCTCGGTCGCGATCGCGCTGGCGTTCCTCGACGAGCCGGCCCGGGTGCCGCTCGTGCTCGGAGCCTTGCTGATCGTCGGCGGCGGCGTGCTGCTCGTCCGCGAGCGCGGGCGCCCGGGGCACGTCCGGGCGATCGGACTCGTGGTCGCGTTCGTGGCGACGCTCGTCTTCGCCACCCGCGACAACCTCATCCGGTGGCTCTCGGTCGACACCGAGGTCGCGCCGGCGCTCGCGGCCGCGACCACGCTCGGCGCCGGGGCCGCGCTCGTGGCGACGTACATCCTCGTCTCGCGCCGGCCACCGGCGCGGCGAGCGGTGCGGGGCTTCGCTGTGGCGGGACTCCTGTTCGGGCTCTCCTACGTCTGCCTCTTCGAGGCCTACTACCGCGGGCGCGTGACGGTCGTGTCGCCGCTCGTCGCCACCGAGTCGCTCTGGGGCGTCGCCCTGTCGGCGCTCCTGCTCCGGCGGCACGAGCTCGTCGGCCCGCGCCTGCTCGCCGGCGCCGCCCTCGTCGTTCTCGGAGGCGCGCTGATCGGCGCGTTCCGCTAGCGCCGGTTGTACGCGAAGTTCACGAGCACGATCCCGATCCAGACGGCGACGACGCCGACGAATCCGGTGATGCTGGCTGCGATCGCGGTGAGGGGAATCGAGACTCCCAGGGAGATGATCGCGAGCGCGAGCGAGTGCTCGTTGGGAACGCGCGCCCGGTCGCGCCGAGCCGGCGCGCGTTCGCGCATGCGCTCGTCGAGCCGGCGCTCGATCCGTTCCACGAACGAGTCGATCAGCGCAGGCTCGAGCTC
>JBOHAW010000291.1:0-6229 GCA_050697975.1 Gaiellaceae bacterium | reverse complement strand
GTGCCGCGCGGCGAGGGCGGCGAGCGCGAGGCCGCCGGCGTACACGAGCCCGTGCGCCGGCGGCACGAACGCGGGCAGGTTCTCGTGCCGGTACGTGTACACGCCCCAGATGATCGAGCCGGTGATCTCTGCGCCCGTCGCGACGACGACGACGACGACCACCTGGGCGCGCCGCTCGCCATCCAGGGCGCGAAAGGCGAGTACGAGCGCCACCCACGTCGCCGCCCCGAGCAGGAGCTGCCCGTGCACGCCGGCCACGATGTCCACGGCCAGGAGGGCCGCGAGGAAGCCCACGATCGCCGCGAGGCGAATCACGTGCGGCGGAACTGGAGCTCGTGCCAGCTCGGCACGGGGGCGAGCTCGAGCAAGGCCCGGCCGCCGCGCGGGTCGCGGTAGGCGAAGTCCGCGGCGTCCTCGTCCCAGGCGACCTCGAGCAGCCCCTCCTTGACGCGGTGGTCGAGCCAGGCGCCCCGGAAGACGAGCTTCCGCATCCAGTACACGAGCGACTCCCCCTCGACGAGGGAAACCCGCTCCCAGTGCCGAACCAGATAGCGGCCGAGTGCGCTGCGCGGCTCGTCGATCTGACCGTCGGCGGCGAGCTCGACCAGGTCGGCCGTCTCGTCGTCGTCGAGCTCGTTCCCTTCGAGGAGGCCGAGCTTGACGGCGGCTGCCGTCACCCGTTGCTCGAAGTCGAACCCGTTGAACGCGAAGCGGTAGCCGAGGAACTCGACGACGTAGTCCTCGCCTGAGGTGTAGTTCGCCTCGGCCACAGGCGGAGGATAGCCCGCCGCTAGGCTTGGCCACGATGCGCCCGATCACGCTATCGCTGTCCGCCGCCGCGTGCACCGGGCTCGTGCTCGGGACGGCGCTCCTCTTCCGCATGCCGCTCGAGCACGCGGCCGTGCTCGCCCCGGTGATCGTCGTCACGGCGGGCGCGGTGGCCTTCCTCGCCGTCCTCTGGACGCGGGTGGCGCTCGTCTCGCTCCGGCAGGCGCGCCATCCGGGTCGCATCCTGGCTGCCGCGCTCGCCGTGCTCACCGCGCTCGTCGTCCTTTCCTTCTTCGTCGAGCTGCCGGCCGGACACTAGCCGCGCCCGCCGGCGATGCGCATCGCCTCGGGCGAGGCGCGCAGGCGCAGCATCGCCAGGATCCCGAGCGCGGGCCCGGGGGCGAGGAAGGCGAACGCCCAGCGCCAGCTCAGCTCGTCCTCGAGCAGGGGCACGAGCCAGATCGTCGCCACCGTGAGCGTGAAGCCGATCGCGAGCTGGAGTGTGAGCGCGGTGCCGACGTACGCCTGGTCGGCGAGCTCGGTCACCATGGTGGAGAACTGGGCCGAGTCGGCGACGACGGCGAACCCCCAGACGAGCCCGACGGCGAGCACGATCCAGGAGGGCGCGTCGAGGAGCGGTCCGATCGCGACGGCACACGCACCGGAGACGCCCATCATCAGCGCCGTCGTCCGCGTCCTCCCCCAGCGGTCGCCGAGCACGCCGCCGGCCCAGCAGCCGAGCGCGCCGACCCCGATCACAGCGAACGCGGCGTAGGCCGCCGACGAGCGGCTCGCGCCGGTTGAGCCGAAGAAGAGCAGGAACCAGGCCCACATCGCGTACAGCTCCCACATGTGGCCGAAGTAGCCGAGCGAGGCGAGCCGGACGCCCCGGTTTCGCAGCACCAGCCCGGCCTGGCGCGGATCGAAGACGGCGCGCGGAAACGGGTACGGGCCCTCCTCGACCGCGAGTCGCGCCACGAGGCCGCCGGCCAGCGTGAGGGCGGAGGTGACGTAGACGACGGTGTGCCAGTCGAGGCCGCCCAGCCCGTTCACGAGATGCGGGCCGGCGGAGCCGAGCGTGAGCGCGCCGACGACGATTCCGAGCGCGGAGCCGCGGCCAGAACGGAACCACGTGGCGATCAGCTTGAGCGCGGGCGGGTAGACGCCGGCGAGAAAGAAGCCGGTGGCGAAGCGGATCGGCGCCCCGGTCCAGGCCCCGTCCACGAGGCCGAGCAGCGCGTTCGCGGCGGCGGCCCCGACGGCGCCGACCAGGATGACCGTGCGCGGCGCGACCACGTCGGCCAGGTTGAGCACGCTCGAGGCGAGAGCGCCGGTGACGAACCCGAGCTGCACGGCGATCGTCAACCAGGCGGCGCCCGAGTCCGACAGTCCCCACTCGTCGCGCAGCTGCGGCACCACGGCCGAGGCGGAGAACCAGGTCGTCATCGCGAGCACGAGCGCCAGCGAGAGCAGCGCCAGTGCGCGCGCCTCCGGCCTCACAGCGGCGCCGTCCAGACGACGGCCCGACCGTCGAGGACGACCGTTCCCTCCTGGTTGGTGATCGTGGTTCGGAGCGTGGTGATCGGCTTGTCGGCGCGGGCCTCGAGCACCTCGACCTCCGCCGTGATCTCGTCGCCGGGCCTCACGGGCGCGGTGAAGCGCCACTCGACCTCCAGGAAGACGCTGCCCGGCCCGGGGAGGTCCTCCGCGACGACGGCGTTCAGCAGACCGGAGGTGACTCCGCCCTGGACGATGATGCCGCCGAAGCGCGAGCGGGACGCCGCCGCCTCGTCGTAGTGCAGCGGATTGCGGTCGCCGGTCAGCTCCGTGAAGAGCTCGATGTCCTCGCGGCGGACGGTCCGCGTCCTCCGGGCGATCTCGCCGACCCTGGGCATGGCGGGAGCATCGCGGCCGCGCGACCCCCGCGCAATGCTCCGTCCGACGCGGTCCCTAGCGTGATCTCCCCATGCAGCAAGGCACCTGGACGCTCAGTCGGTGCCCGCACCGGACGGCGAGCGACCTCGCGCGGGAGCTCGGCGTCAGCGAGATCACCGCGAGCGTTCTCGTCCGGCGCGGGTACGTCGACCCCGCGGCGGCGCGGGACTTCCTCGGCGGCGAGCGGCCGCCGCACGACCCCTTCCTGCTCGGCGACATGCGCGCCGCGTGCGACCGCATCCGGGCCGCGATCGCCGCCGGCGAGCGCATCTGCGTCCACGGCGACTACGACGTCGACGGCATCTGCGCGACGGCGCTCGCGGTGCTGACGCTGCGCGAGCTCGGCGCCGAGGTCGAGTGGCATCTGCCGAGCCGCTTCGACGAGGGCTACGGCATCAGCCGGGCCACCCTCGGGCGGCTCGCCGACGAGGGGTGCGGTCTCGTCCTCACCGTCGATTGCGGGATCACCGCCGCCCGCGAGGTGGCCGAGGCCCGCGCTCGCGGCCTCCACGTGATCGTGACCGACCACCACCGCCCGGCGGACGAGCTGCCGGACTGCCCGATCGTCGCGACGCGGCCGTCGGCGTACCCGTTCCCGGAGCTCTGCGGGACCGGCGTCGTGCTGAAGCTCGCGCAGGCCCTGCTCGGGCCGGAGTCGGACGGCGCGAGACGGCACCTCGACCTGGTCGCGCTCGCGACGATCGCCGACGTCGTCCCGCTGGTGGACGAGAACCGCTCGCTCGCGATCGCCGGCCTACGGGCGCTCGCACGCACCCAGAAGCCGGGCCTGCAGGCGCTGATGCGCACGGCCCACGTCGATCCGGCGGCGGTCGACTCGGGCTCGGTCGGCTTCCGCCTCGCGCCCCGAATCAACGCCGCCGGGCGCCTCGGCCATCCCGCGTCCGCGCTCGAGCTGATCCTCACCGACGACCGCGAGACCGCGACTCGGCTCGCGGGCACGCTGGAGGAGCTGAACCGCGAGCGCCAGACCGTCGAGGAGCGGATCCTGCGCTCGGCTCTCGCCCAGGTCGACGCGTGGCCGGAGGCGGTGCAGCGGCGCCGCGCCTACGTGCTCGCCGACGAGGGCTGGCACGAGGGCGTGATCGGCATCGTGGCGTCGCGGCTGGTCGAGCGCTTCAACCGCCCGGTCGTGCTGATCGCAGGCACGGACGAGGACTGGAAGGGCTCGGGACGCTCGATCCCGAGCTTCGATCTTCACGCCGCGCTCGGCGCCTGTGCGAGTCACCTCGAGCGCTTCGGCGGCCACCGGGCGGCGGCCGGACTCTCGATCCGCCCGGACCGCGTGGAGGCCTTCGCGGAGGCCTTCTCCGCCCAGGGCGAGCTCGCGCTGGCCGACGAGGATCTGCGCGCTGTCGTCGCGGTCGACGCCGTGCTCCCGCCCGGCACGAAGCTGACGCTCGACCTCTGCGCCGAGCTCGGCCGCCTCGCGCCCTTCGGTCTCGGCAACCCGAGCGTGACGCTTCTCGCCCCGGGCTGCGAGCTCGCGGAGCTGGCCACGGTGGGAGAGGGAAAGCACCTCCGCTTCCGCGTCCGGCGGGATGGCCGGGACGCGGGCAGCGCGATCGCGTTCGGCCTCGGCGCCCAGCTCGATCGCTGGCGGCGTCCGGGCCGCTACGACGTCGCGTTCCGCCTCGAGGAGAACCGCTGGAACGGGACGGTCGCCCCGCAGCTTCAGATCAGGCGGATCTTCGACGCGGACGACCGGTTCGACGAGCTCCGCGACTGGCTCGCGACCCTGTGGCGCGACGGCGAGGCAGCCTGGACGCCCGAGGCGCGCGCGATCTTCGCCGAGCTCGAGTTCGCCGAGGTCGCGGGCCGTCGGCACCTGCTCGAGTCCGAGACCTTCAGGATGCTGCTGGCCGAGCCGGCGCTCGCACGCGCCGCGTGACCTGGCAAGAGGCGCCGAGCTAGCGAGAGGCGCCGAGCGAGGCCCGGATTGCGCGCCTGGGCCGCCATGGACGCCGGTCCGAGGCGGCGGCATCGAGCGCGACGAGCAGACGGGTGAGCTCTCTCGCCTGTCGATCCTGTTGTCGTCTGAGCCTGCGCATCGATGCTCCTTTTCATCATCGGAACGCGCCTTCCTGCACTTGAGGTACGCCCCCGGATCGCGGGATTTCGCCCGCTGGGGCCGGGAGTACAATTCGTCCCATGGCCATCGTCGAGACTCACGAGAAGCATCAGAGCCTCGTCGACGAGCTGCTCGCCGCGATCGAGGCGTACAACCCGGGCGTCGACCGGGACCTGATCACGCGAGCGTTCCGCTTCGCCGCGCGGGCGCACGAGGGCCAGCAGCGCCGCTCGGGGGAGGACTTCATCCACCATCCCTGGGGCGCGGCCAAGATCTGCGCCGGGCTCCGCCTCGACGAGCAGACGGTCGCCGCCGCGCTCCTGCACGACGTCGTCGAGGACACGCCGGCCGACATCGAGGACGTCCGGAGCGAGTTCGGCGACGAGATCGCCCGCCTGGTGGAGGGCGTGACGAAGCTGACGCGGATCACCTTCCAGAGCCGCGAGCAGGCCGAGGCCGAGAACTACCGCAAGATGATCGTGGCGATGGCCGAGGACGTGCGCGTGATCCTGATCAAGCTCGCCGACCGCCTCCACAACATGCGCACGATCGAGTACCTCGGCAAGCAGAAGCAGATCCAGAAGGCGAAGGAGACGCTCGAGGTGTACGCGCCCCTCGCGCACCGCCTCGGGATCCACGCGCTCAAGTGGGAGCTCGAAGACCTCGCGTTCGAGACGCTGCACCCGCGGAAGTACGCCGAGATCAAGGCGATGGTGAGCGAGCGCCGGGCCGACCGCGAGGACCACGTCCGCCAGGCCGGGCAGAAGCTCAAGGCCGAGCTCGACAAGGTGGACATCCCGGCCGAGATCTCGGGCCGGGCGAAGCACTTCTACTCCATCTACGACAAGATGGCCAAGAAGGGCCGCGAGTTCAACGAGATCTACGACCTGACGGCGATGCGCGTGATGGTCGAGCGCGCCGGGGACGAGGGCACGCGCGACTGCTACGGCGCGCTCGGACTCATCCACTCGCTCTGGAAGCCGATGCCCGGCCGGTTCAAGGACTACATCGCGATGCCGAAGTTCAACCGCTACCGGTCGCTGCACACGACCGTGATCGGGCCCGAGGGGCGGCCGCTCGAGATCCAGGTGCGCACTCGCGAGATGCACGAGACGGCCGAGCTCGGAATCGCGGCGCACTGGTTCTCGTACAAGCCGGGGCGGGGCAAGGGCCCCGACGAGGAGTGGCTCACCTGGGTCAAGCAGCTGATGGACACGCAGCAGGACGAGGCCGACCCGAGCGAGTTCATGAAGTCCTTCCGCACCGACCTGTTCGGCGACGAGGTCTACGTCTTCACGCCCAAGGGCGAGGTGAAGACGCTGCCGGCCGGCGCGACCCCGATCGACTTCGCCTACGCCGTGCACACCGACGTGGGCCACCGCACGGTCGGGGCGAAGGTGAATGGGCGCATCGTGCCGCTGCACTACCGGCTGCGGA
>JBOHAW010000290.1:0-12623 GCA_050697975.1 Gaiellaceae bacterium | reverse complement strand
GCTCCCTGCCGCTGGCTCTCGGCGCCGGCGCCGCGACCGGCCTTGCGATCCTCGGGAACGCCCGTCTGCTCGGGCTGCCGCTCGTGCTCGCCGCCTTCGTGCTCTGGCGCGCTCGCTCGCTGCCCGCCGCCGCGGCGCTGGCGGCGGCTGCGATCGTCGCCGTCGTGCCCTGGGTCGTCCGGAACGAGGTCTCCGTCGGCTGCCTCGCGCTCACGACCGACTCCCGCGCTCTCTGGAAGGCGAACAACGAGCTGACCTACGACATCCTCGCGAACGGCGGCTGGATCGACGACGTCCCGCGCATCCCCGGCAGCCCGTACACGCCCGAGGAGGCGGCCGCGCTCTACCGGCAGACCGGACGCGTCGTGCAGGTGGACGAGTGCGCCCAGATGCGCTTTTACCGCGGGCTCGTGACCGACTTCTGGCAGGAGCAGCCGGGCGAGAAGGGACGGCTGGCCGTGCAGTCGGCCGGCCTGCTGTGGGATCCGCGCGTGACGCGCACGGAGGACCGCGCCGGCGCCGGCGGGCTGCGCGACTCGATCCGAACCTGGAGCGCCCTCTACTTCGTGCCGCTGTTCCTGCTCGGCCTCGCCGGGCTCGCGCTCGTGCGTCGCGACCTGGCCGTGCTCGCCGTCGCGCTGCTCGCCTACGGGACGGTCTCGGCGATGGTCTTCGTCGGCGCGACGCGCTACCGCGTTCCGTGGGACTTCCTGCTCGCGGTACCGGCGGCCGCCCTGCTCGTCCGCGCCGGAGAGCGACTCCGGACGGATCGCTGATGCGGGTCGCGCACGTCCACCGCATCCGCGGCATCGGCGGCTCGGAGCGGCACCTGCTGACGCTGCTACCCGCGCTGGCCGAGCGCGGGGCGGAGCCGGTGCTCGTCGGTCTCGACGATCCCGCCTGGGACGCGGAGCCGTTCTACGCCGAGCTGACCGTGCCGTCGGTGCGCGTTCCGGCACCGCGCGACGTCGACCCGACGCTCGCCCTCCGCCTGCGGCGGGCGCTGCGAGGGCTCCGGCCCGACCTCGTGCACACGCACCTCGTGCACGCGGACGTCTACGGCGCCGTCGCCGCCGGTCGCGTGCCGCTCGTCTCGACCAAGCACAACGACGACCGCTTCCGCCTCGGCCCGTTCCGTCACGTCGAGCGGGCGCTCGCGCGGCGAGCCGAGCGGGTGATCGCGATCACCGAGTCGTTGCGGCGCTTCACGGTCGAGCAGGTCGGGCTCCCGCCCGGGAAGGTGACGACGATCCACTACGGCCTGGACGCTCCACCCCGTCCCTGGGCCCCGACCGAGCTCGAGCTTCCGGAGGGCGCGATCGTGTCCGCCGTCGCCAGGCTCGTGCCGCAGAAGGGGATCGACGTGGCCGTGCAGGCGATGGCCGGAGTCGACGCCACGCTCGTCGTCCTCGGCGAGGGCCCCGAGCGGTCCCGCCTCGAGTCGCTCGCGCGCAACCTGGGCGTCCGCCTGCTGCTCCCCGGCCGTGTCGGCGACGTGGACTTCGTGCTGCAGCGCGCCGACGTCCTCGTCCACCCGGCGCGCTGGGAGGGTTTCGGGCTCGCGCTGCTCGAGGCGATGCTGGCGGAGCTGCCGGTCGTCGCCACCCGGGTCAGCTCGATTCCCGAGATCGTCACGGACGGCGAGACCGGCCTGCTCGTGGCGCCGGACGACCCCGACTCGCTCGCCGCCGCGCTCCGCCGCCTGCTCGCTGACCCCGGGCTCCGGTCTCGGCTCGGCACCGCCGGCCGCGCGCGAGCGCGGGAGAGCTTCTCGGTCGAGCGCATGGCTCGCAGAACGCTCGCGATCTACGGCGAGGTCGTCGAGCGTGGCTCCGCCGTCTGACGGGCGGGACGCTCGCTGCTACGCGGGCAGGATGGCGACGTCGTACGCCGCGAGACGCGGATCGCGGGTGACCAGGGTCAGGCCCTCGAGCTGCGCCTGGGCGATCAGCATGCGATCGAAGGGATCGTGGTGATGGGCCGGCAGCGCGCCCGCGCGTTCGGTGTGCTCCCACGTGATCTCGAGTCGCTCGAAGGCAGCTCCCTCGAGCGCGCGGATGAGGTCGTCGGGGATCGTCAGCTTGCCGGTCGCTCGCTTGATCGCGATCTCCCACACGCTCGCCGCGCTCACGGCAATGGGGTGCTCGCCGCTCGTGACCGCCGAACGCGCGTCGCCGGCGAGCTTCCGCGGATCCTCGAGGCTCCAGACGACCGCGTGTGTGTCGAGCAGGAGCCTCAGGCGTCCCTGTCCTCGAAGAGCTTGATGATCTCCACGTCGGTGTCGTCGAAGTCCGGCGCCATCCAGACCTTGCCCTGCCAGACGCCGAGCTCCCGCTTCCTCGGTGGTTCTGCGTATGCGACGAGCTTCGCCACGGGCGTGCCCGCCCGGGCCACGACGATCTCCTCGCCGGCGGCGGCCCGGTCGACGAGGCGGGAGAGGTGCGTCTTGGCCTCGTGGATGTTTACCTGCATGACTGGACTAAGTCTAGTCCGAAGGAGCGCGCCCGTCGAGCGAGGCGCGGTAGAGCAGCTCGGTCCGGTCCGTGCACCGCTCCTGCTGGAAGTGCTCGAGCGCCCGAGCGCGCCCGGCCGCGCCCATCCGTCGCGCCAGCTCCGGATCGGACGCGAGCTCGACGATCGCCCGCCGCAGCGGCTCGGCCTCGCCCGGCGTCACGAGCAGCCCGGTCACGCCGTCCTGCACGAGCTCGCCGAGACCGCCGATCTCCGCCGCGATCACCGGCCGGCCGCGCTCCATCGACTCGAGCGCGACCATCCCGAAGCCCTCGCCCATCGAGGGGACGACGACGATCGCGGCCCGCTCGATCGCCGCCTGCACGGGCGCGACGTAGCCGAGGAAGCGCACCGAGTCCGCCACGCCCAGCTCGCGGGCAAGCGCCTTCAAGGCCGGTTCCAGCGGCCCGCGCCCGGCGACGTCGAGGACGAGGTCGGGCACCTCGCGCTTCGCCTCGGCGAAGGCCCGCAGCAGTACGATGTGGCCCTTGATCGGGATCAGGCGGCCGACGCAGAGCAGCGACGGCGCGTCCCCGGAGTGCGGCGCCCACTGCGGCGCCGGGCTGATGCCGTAGTGGACGATCTCGAAGCCGCGCTCGTCGAACCCCTCGGTGTCGGCGAGGTAGCGCGCGAGGCCCCGCGAGATCGCGATGTGCACGTGGGCGAGGCTCGCCACGGTGCGATCGGCGAGCGCGAAGCCGCGCCCCTCGCGGAACTCGTTGAAGCCGTGCTTCGTGCTGACGCGGACCGGGACGCGGGCGAGCGAGCCCGCGAGCTGCCCGTACACGTCGGCGTGAACGAGGTGCGTGTGCAGGATCGTCGGGCGGCGGCGGGCGAGGTAGCCGGTGAGGCGCAGGAAGGCGAACGGGTCGACGTCGGCGGCGAGCGAGATGGCGTCGAGCGGGACGCCGCGCGCCCGCAGCTCGCGCGCGAAGTCCCACGCGCCGGGCTCGTGCTCGTGCAGCATCAGCAGCCGCACGTCCCAGCCGCGCTCGCGCAGGCGCGGCAGCAGCGAGAGCAGATGCGCCTCCGAGCCGGAGATGCCGGCCACCTTGTGCAAGTGGAGGACCTGGACGCCGCTCATCGGGTCGCCGCCGCCACCACCCCGTCGGCCCAGGATCCGACGGAGTGCCCGGTCTCGACGCGCTCGCGCAGGGCGCGTCCGAGACGGACCCGGGCCGCGTCGTCGAGGGCGGCGAACGTTGTTAGCCGACGGGCGAGCTCTCGCGGGCTCTCGCGCACGAAGTGGAGCGGTGGCTCGAGCCCCGCGAAGAGCTCGTCGAACACCGGGTTGGACGCGAGCACGGGGAGGCACCCGGCGCACGCCTCGTACACGACCTTGTCCGGCGCCCCGGCGCGCATGTTGTTCACGAGCACGTCCATGCGCGCGAACAGGTCGGGCAGGTCGGCCCGGGGAAGCGGCCCGCCGAGGCGCGCGCGCTCCCCGAGGCCGAGCTGGTCGACGAGCCGGCCCAGCTCGCGCCGGTGCCCGCGCTCCAGCTCGTTCCCGGAGGATCCGTGCGCCTCCAGGCGTGCGTCGAGGCCGGCGTCGACCGCGTCGCGGAGGGCGTGCAGGACGACGGGCAGCCCCTTCGCCGGCGAGTAGCGGCCGAGCGCGAGCACGCGCAGCGCCGGGTCCGGGTCGCCACCGTTCTCGCGGCACGGGAAGTCGCGGAGGTCGATGCCGTGGCCGATCGGCCGCACCTTCGTCGACGGGAGCGGGAAGGAACGGCGGTCGACGGTAACGACCGCGTCGACGGCCCGCTCGGCCACCCGCAGGAGCGGGTGCGCGTTCCAGTGCGTGTACCAGAGCACGAGCCGAACGCCGAGCGGCCGGGCGACCGGCGCCGCGAGGATCGCGTAGAGCGGGATCATGTGCGCGACGATCGCGTCGGGACGCCGCCGCAGCTCCGCACCGAGTCCCTCCGCGAAGCGCAGCCCGCGGCCGAGCGTGCCACGCGCCCCGAAGGTGCGGACGCGGACGTTCGGCGGAAGCCCGGCGGGCGCGGCGCGCTGCGCCAGGACCGCGACCTCCTTCACCCGCTCCGCGAGGGCGGCGATCTTCGGCACGGTCGCGGCGAGCACCGGATCGGCGGGGTCGACGCTCTGCGTGATGAAGACGAGCCGCATCAGAAGATGTCCATGTCGCCGAGCGTAAAGTGCCAGGCGCGGCGCTCGGCGGGCAGGTCGACGCCCGGTTGCAGGGGCTTGCCGATGAAGCGAATCGACTTGTGCGTCGGCGCGAAGCCGCTCGCGAGGAACGCGCGCCGCTGCGCCGGGGACACGAGCGCGACGAGCGCACGCACGCCCCGCGCCTCGCGGGCGCAGCGTCCGAGCAGGGCCCGCACCGCCCGCGGCGACCCGACGAGGTCGGCGACGACGCCCACGTTCCACCCCGCGTACTCCTTCTGCCCCAGGACGGCGTAGCCCTCGAGCCGGCCGTCGCGCCGCGCCGCGAAGCGCCGGTAGGGACGCGGCGAGTCGGCGTAGCGCCAGTTCAGGAAGTCGGCGCTCCGCACGAGGTGATTGCCCCAGACGCGCCGAGCCTCGGCGTACAGCGCCTCCGCGTCCGGCCCGAAGCGCTCGAACGGCTCGACCCCGCGCCCCCGGCCTCCGTGCCCGGCGAGCGGCCGCGCCCAGAGGCGCAGGCGCGCGAGATCCCGCCAGCCGAGCTTTCCGACGAGGATCGCGCGGGAGATCGGGTTCGGGAAGCCGAGGACGGCCGGAGCGCCGTCCCGCGCCGACTCCTCCTCGTTGTGCAGCTCGAGCAGGGACCAGAGGCCCTGCCCGCGGTAGTCCGGGTGCATGGCCGCGTCGAGCGCGAAGGGGACTTCGTGCTCCCGCCCGTCGAGCCGCATCCGGAAGAAGCTCATCGCCGACGCGCCGGCGATGCGCTCGCCGTCGACGACGAGCGAGATCAGGCGCCGCCCCGCCGGATTCCGCTCGAACCACCAGTCGAACTCCTCCGCCGGGGCGCTCGCGCCCCAGACTTCCCGCATCAGGCCTCGCAGGGCGTCCCGCTGCCACGGCTCGTACGCCACCGCCTCGAACCTCACGCCCCTGGCCGCCTTCCGCTCCCGCCCGGCGGAGCCGGGCTCCGCGGCAGGCTGACACCGCTGGCGGCACCGTGCTCTCCGGGCCCGTACTGATCCGTACTGTGCCCTCCGGCCCGGCACCGCCAGCGGCGCCCCAGGAACGTGAGGGGGCTCACTTCGAGGAGGTGCCGAGCGCCGCGTTGAAGAGGCGCCGGGCGTGCGTGCCCGTGACCGTGTCCTTGACGGCGATCAGGTCGCAGGCGCCCGCGAGGACGAGCTCGAAGGTGCGCGCCGGGTAGGGCTCGACGTTGTAGCGGTGCAGGCGCAGCGGATCGGCGTCCGGCCCGTTCGCGCCAGAGACGGACGTGAACGCGACCTCGTACCCCGCCTGGCGCAGGAGGCTCAGGTGCACGGGCTTGTAGTGGGCTTCCGAGCCCTTGACGTAGGCGAAGGCCCGCACCGGCCGGCCGAGCCGCTCCTCGAGCCGGAGCTTCGAGAGCACGATCTCCCGCGCCGCCTCGTCGACCTCGAGCGCCGCCAGGGGCCGGTGGCTGATTCCGTGCGACTCGACGCGGATACCGCCGCGCTCGAGCTCCGCCAGCTCCTCCCAGCGCAGCGTGCGGTTGAGCAGTCCGCGGCGCGCGAGGTGCTCCTCGTGCGGCAGCGGGTACGCGTCGTCGAGATAGCCGATCGGGACGAAGAGGACGGCGGGATAGCCGTGCCGCGCCAGCACCTCGACCGCGTTGTCGAGGTTGTCGTGGTAGCCGTCGTCGAACGTGATCAGCACCGAGCGCGGCGGGAGCGGCACGCCGCCGCCGTAGTGGTCGAGCACGGCGTCCAGGCCGACGACGTTGTAGCCGAGCTCGCGGAGCCGGCCCATCTGCTCGTCGAAGACGCCCACCGGCACCGAGAGGGGGTTCTCGGGCAGGTCGTTCACCTTGTGGTACATGAGCACGCGCAGCGTGCGGTCGTGCTCGCCGTCGACGGCGCCGGCCGCCTGCGCGGCCTCTCCGAGCGTTCGGTAGACGCCGTTCTTGACGAGCTGCTTGAGCTGCTCGGCGCGCATCCCGCTGAAGTCTAGGTTCGGGCTGCGTCGACGAGGCCCCGGAGGCGGCGGGCGAACTCCTCCGGGGTCGCGACCCACCGGTCTGCGCTCGCACGGGCGCCCGCGCCGAGACGCACGGCCAGGTCCCGGTCGGTGAGGACGCGCACGAGTGCGTCCGCGAGCGCCTCCGGGTCGCCCCCGTCGACGAGGAGGCCGTTGCGCTCGTGCTCGACCAGATCGGGAATGCCTCCGGCGCGACTGCCGACGACCCCGCGCCCGCGGCAGAACGCCTCGATCACGACGCGTGGAAGCCCTTCGGAGCGCGACGGGAGCACGAGCACGGTCGCCTCGTCGAGCGCCCGGGCGATCTCGTCCGCCGGCAGCACCGGGGTGTACGCCGTCTGGGACGGCCGCTCCGAGACGAGCCGCTCGACCAGGGCCCGCTCGCGGCCGCGGCCGACGACGCTGAGCCTCGCTCCGGGAACCCGGGCTGCCGCGAGCCGCCAGGCCGCCGCCAGCCCGTCGACGTTCTTGTAGCGCTCCAGAACGCCGACGAAGAGCGCTGCCGGCTGCCCGGGCAGCTCCGCGGGCGGACGCTCGAGGAACGAGGCGAGATCCACGTAAGCGGGGAAGACCGCCGCCGGCTCCCGACCGAGCTCGCGCACGAGCCCGGTGGTGAAGTCCGAGATCGTCCGCACGGCGTCGGCGCGGCGAACGGCCGCCCGGGCGAGAAGGTCGCCGGCCGGGCCCAACAGCCGCCGCTGCGGCGAGCCGTACAGCCGCGTGGCGGCCCGCCAGTTCCCGTGCAGGTCGAGGATGACCGGCACCGCCGAGCTCGCGAGCGACCGCCCCAGCAGGGCCGCCGCCGTCTCGTGCGTGCCCTGGACGAGCACGGCGTCCGGGCCGAACGAACGGAGCTCGCGCGCCACGCGCGCGGGGAGCGCGAGGTAGAAGGCGGGGCCGTCGAGGAGCGGCAGCGGCCGGACGAGCCGGAAGCGCTCGTCTCCTGCCTGGACTCCGTCCGCGGCGCTGGCGAGCACGCGGAGCTCGAACTCGCTCTCGAGCGCCTCGAACTTCCGCCGGAGCGGCTCGTCGAGCGGCAGACGGTAGCGCTCGCGCGCGACGAGCAGGAGCCTGGGCTTCACGGCAGAGCGACGCGCTCGACCAGCGTGCGGACGCGCTCGGCGTACTCCGACGGGGTCTGCAGCCACGCGCCGGCGCTCCGGCGGGCGCCGGCGGCGAGGGCGGCCGCGAGCTCGGGGTCGCCGAGCACGCGGACGAGCGCCTCCGCGAGCGCTCCCGTGTCGCCGGGCTCGACGAGGAGGCCGTTTACACCGTCCTCGACCAGATCGGGGATGCCCCCGACGCGAGCACCGACGACCGGGCGCCCGCGGCAGAACGCCTCCACGACCACGCGCCCGAGTCCCTCGGAGCGCGACGGCAGCACGAGCAGGGTTGCCTCGTCCAGCGCCTTCGCCACCTCCGGCGTCGAGAGGCGCGGAGTCCAGGCCGTCTGCTCCGGGAGGTCGGCCAGCAGCCGCTCGACGACCTCGGTGAGGGTGCCGCTGCCGACGAGCTGCAGGGTCGTGCCGGGAAGGCGCGGAGCCGCCGACAGCCAGGCGTCCGCCAGCCCGTCCACGTTCTTGTACCGCTCGAGCACGCCGACGAAGAGCGCGCGCGGCTCGGCGGGCAGCGGCGCCGGCGGCCGCTCGACGAACGGCTCCAGATCCATGAAGGCGGGGAAGACGCCCGCCGGCTCGATCCCGAGCTCGCGCACCAGCCCGGTCGTGTACCCCGAGATCGTGCGCACGCCGTCCGCGCGGCGGAGTGCGGTCGCGGCGACGCGATCGCCGAGCGGCCCGAGCGCGCGCCGGAGCGTCGACCCGTACAGGCGCGTCGAGCTGCGCCAGTCGGCGTGGACGTCGAGGACGAGCCGCGCGCGGCTGCGGGCGAGCGCGCGGGCGAGCACGACGCTCGCCGCCTCGTACGCACTCTGCGCGATGACGGCGTCCGGACGAAAGCGCCGCAGCTCGCGCGCGACGCGCACCGGCAGCGCGAGGTAGAAGGCGGGCCCGTCGAGGAGGCGCGGCCGCACGGGCGCGGCGAGCGTGAACGTGTCGTCGCTCGTCGACGAGCCGGGGGCGGCGCTGCCGAGCACGCGCACGTCGAGGTCGGCCCGCAGCGCGTCGAACTTCTTCCGCAGGCTCGGCTCGAGCGGCAGCCGGTAGCGCGTCCGGCCGACGAAGAGCACCTTGGGCTTCACGAGCGCCTGGACACCCGCACGAGCGCCTCCTCGAGCCGCGCGAAGACCCGTTCCGGCGCGAGCTCGGCGACCGACGGCGCAGCGTCCGCCTGGAGCCGCCGGCGCAGGCCGTCGTCTTCGAAGTAGCGCCGGATCGCGGCGCCGAGCCCCGCCGCGTCGCCCGCCTCGACGAGCAGCCCGTTGTGCTCGTGCCGCACGATCTCCCCCACGCCGCCGGCCTTCGTCGCGAGCACGGGCGTCCCGACCGAGAGCGCCTCGACCACCGTGTGCGGGAAGTTCTCCCAGCTCGACGAGAGGATCGTGGCGTCGGCGGCGCCGAAGAGCTCGAGCACGCGCTCGCGCGGCTGCGGGCCGAGGAAGCGCACGCGCTCGCCGAGCCCGAGCTCCGCGCTCCGCCGCTCGAGCGGCTCCCGGTCGGGCCCTTCGCCCGCGATCAGCAGCACGACCCCCTCGGTCTGGGCGAGCGCCTCGAGGGCGAGGTGGAGCGACTTCTGCGCCGTCAGCCGCCCGGCGAAGGCGAGCGTCGCGCCGTTCACGTCCAGCCGGCGCTTGAGCTCGGCGCGATCAGGAAGCTCGCGCGAAGGCGGCGTCGGGTTCGGGAGCACGCTTACCCGCCCGGCGGGCACGCCCCAGCCGATCGCGAGCTCGCGCAGGTAAGCGCTCGGGCAGAAGACGTGCGCCGCCCGCCGCAGCTCCGCGTCGCGGGCCAGGCGCAGCAGCGCCGCCTGCGCGCCCGTTCCGCCCGCCTGGAAGTCCTCGACGTCGCCGGCGACGAGCCCGCGGCGCCGCGAGCGCTCGAAGGCCGGGTCGGCCGTGAGCTTGACGACGTAGGGCCGGCGGGCGGCGAGCGCCCCGGCCGCGCTGCGTCCGAACATCCCCGTCGTGTAGACGACATCAGCCGCCGCTGCGCGCCGGCCGATACAGAAGGCACACCTGAGGTGGAGGATGCCCTTCGGCATCGTTCGCGAGACCCAGCGCACCGGATAGTCACGCGGCGCTGGGGAGGCGTCCGCAGTCGTGACAACCTCGACTCCGTGTCCGCGTTGGCACAGGTAACCGGCCACGTCGGGCGCGTGGCTGGCCGGTCCGCCCACGTCCGGCGGCCAGATCCCGGAGACGACCAGCACCCTCACCGCGCCACCGCCTCGCTGGCGCGAGGGACGAGCCGCGGGTCGCGCCGCACGCGGAGGAACAGGATCGTCCAGTGCGCCGAGAAGACGACGGTCGCGATCAGGACGGCGGCGGCGGCGCCCGTCGCGCCCCAGCGAGCGCCGAGGACGAGCACGAGCGGAACGAGCACGATCGTCTCGACGCCGTGTGTGACCACGCGCAGGTTGGGGCGCCCGATCGAGACCGGGAACGACTTCGTCCAGCCGAAGACGAACTGCAGCACCGCCGCGACGAGCACGATCCGGGCTGCGTTCGCGGCGGAGACGAACTCGTCCGTGAAGGCGAGGCGAATCAGATCGGGCATGAACACGAGCAGCGGCACGACCAGCACCGCCATCACGACCGCCGCGCCGAAGCTGTACCGGCGGATACCGGCGAACACCCGGCCGTGCTCACCGCGCTCCCAGTCCCGCGTCTGCTCGGTGAGCAGGATCATGCGCGCGGGCGCCGAGAGCGAGTAGAAGCCCTGCTGCGGCGCGAGCGCGGCGCGGAAGGCGCCGACCTGCGCCACGCTCGAGACGACGCCGAGGAGGAGCGGCGACAGCGTCGTCCGCAGCGAGACGACGCCGGTCGCGAGGCTCGACTGGAGCACGAACGAGCGGATCTCCGGCGCGTCCGCGGCGAGCGGAGCGGCCGGAGCGGCGGGAAAGCGGCGGAAGGCAGCCCAGCCCGCGGCGCTCACTGCGGCCGTCGCCGCCACCTGGGCGACCACGATCGCCACGATCACCTCGGTGACGCCGTAGCGGGCGCCGATCGCGATCGCCGCCAGCCGCAGAGCCATCGAGAGGGCGAGGAAGACGGAGCGGATGTCGTAACGCCCGCGGAGGATGATCGCCGTGCCGGCGAGCCCCTCAGGCGCCTGGACGAGCGGCAGCAGGGCCGCGACCGCGAGCGGCGCCGCCATCCCGTCGGCGCCGAACAGCGACCCGGCGAGCGGCGCCAGCGCGAGCAGCGCCAGGCCCGCGAGCACCGCGCCGGCGCCCTTGAAGGTCAGCGCGCGCGCGAACAAGCGCCTGAGGCGGCCCCAGTCCTCGGCGGTCGAGTACCGGAAGCCGTACTTCGTCACGGCCTCCTCGACGGTCAGGTCGAGCAGGGTCTGGAAGAACCCCGTCGCCGCCATCACGAGGGCGAAGACGCCGAACCGCTCGAGGCCGAGCGTGCGTGCCGCGACGATCGTTGCGAGGAACCCCAGCAGCGCCGCGGCATAGATTCCGAGAGCGGTCGACGAGCGGCGCCAGAAGAGCCGCGAATGCATACGGGAGGCCAGTATAGTGGCCGTTTCTTTGGCCACCCGGCCCCTTTCTCCCTCCTTCCGAAAGACTCGCGAGACGGCTCTCGAACGACCCCTCTCGAGGCTCGGAGCTGCTGTTCTGGCGCTCGCGCTGCCGCCCCTCTTCCTGCACGTCGAGTACCAGCCGGGCTTCTCCGTCGGCGTGCGCTCGACCTCCGTCGGCGTCGAGCTCTCCGACCTCGCGATCGTCGCGGTCCTCGCCGCCGCGCTCGCCGCCGGCCGCCGGGACGGCTTCGCTCCGCTTCGCCGGGGACGGATGCTCTGGCTCGCGGCGGGCGGGCTCTGCATCTGGATCGTGGCGGCGACGCTGTACGGCCCGGTCGCGCTCGACGGCTACCCGGTGGTGGAGAACCTCGTCACGGCGGCGAAGTTCGCCGAGTACGCACTGCTGGCGCTCGCGGTGCCGCTGCTCGTCCGCAGCCGCGACGCCCTGCGGCTGCCGCTCGCCGTGCTGACCGCCTGGAGTGTCGCCGCCACGCTCGTCGCGCTGGCCCAGGTCCTCGGCGCGGACGTCTTCGACGCGTGGGCGGCGGGTCGGCGGCAGCCGTCCTTCCTCGGCCACCACGACTTCGCCGCGCTCTCCGGCGCGGTCTTCCTGCTCGGACTCTGGGACCGGCGCCGCCTGGCGATCGCGAGCGGAGGGCTCGGCCTCGTCCTGTCGGCTGCGGCCGCGGCGGTGCTCGGCACGGCCCTCGCGGTCGCCGCGCTCGTCCTCGTGGCCCTGCGCCGCGAGCCCCGGCGCATCGCGCTGGCGGTGGGGCTCACGGCGGTCGCGGCCGCCGGCGTGCTCGCGCTG
The DNA here is from genome assembly GCA_050697975.1 of Gaiellaceae bacterium. Classification (GTDB taxonomy): domain Bacteria; phylum Actinomycetota; class Thermoleophilia; order Gaiellales; family Gaiellaceae; genus JBOHAW01. The sequence goes on along the minus strand of JBOHAW010000290.1, from coordinate 512 downwards.
CGCGGCGGCGACGTGGCCGACTTCCTCCGCTTTGCGCAGGAAGAGGAGAGAACCGCGACGACCGACGTGGAGACGTACTCGCACCGCACCCTGCTCGCCTACATCGGCGGCCGCATCTTCCTCGACCATCCGATCGCCGGCGTCGGCTGGCAAGGCTCGTCGGAGCCGGCGGCCTTCGGGCCCTACCTGGCCGACGCCCGCGAGCGCTTCCCCGACACCGCCCCGCGCGCCTTCCCCGCGCCCGAGCGCCGGCATGGGGTGCAGAACGTCTACCTCCAGGCGCTCGCCGACCTGGGCGTCGTCGGCTTCGCGCTGCTCGTGGCGGTGTTCGCCGCCGGCGCCGTCCTGGCTCTCCGGGCGCGGGCGGGCGCCGGCCTCCTCGCCCTCCTCTGGATCATCCTCGCCGCCGGGCTCTGGAGCGCGCAGGGGCTCGTGACGGGGATCCCGCTCGCCGCCCTCACCTGGCTCGCCCTCGGCCTCGCAGCGGTCCGTGTCGAAGCCGGCCGCTGACC
>JBOHAW010000289.1:0-8359 GCA_050697975.1 Gaiellaceae bacterium | reverse complement strand
CCCACCGGGATCGAGCCCACCGGGATCGAGCCCACGGGGATCGAGCCGACTGGGGCAGCGCTGGGCGCGCCCGAGAACGAGGGCAGCTGGTTCGACGGGACCGAGTTCAGCGGGACGGTCTTCGGATCGGCCGGAGTGAAGCCCTGGTCGACCGTGAGGACGACGCCCTCCGTGGGCGGGTCGCCGCTGGGCTCCGACGCCGTGAAGCAGAGGTCGTCGATCTCCTCCGAGACGGACGTGTCGCCGTAGTCGAGCGTCACCTTGCGAATGCCGCCGGTGGCCCGCCGGACGCCGAAGTACGTCGTGACGTTGTTCCCGAGCACCGACCGCGTCAGGGTGCCGAGCGGAGCGTTCTCGGCGTCGTACGCGGCCAGCGTCGCCGTCGTCTCGCTGCCGTTGCCCATGAAGAAGCCGACCGCATCCTGCGGCTCGTCGAAGGTGATCGTCAGCGGCACGCCGGCGCTCGAGCTCGGGTAGTCGGCGTCGTTCGCGAGCGAGGTCGGGTTCGAGCTCGTCTGCCGCTCCTCCGTGTTGCTGTAGAGGATCGGCGTCGTCGTCTCGTCGTCCGTGAAGTGCACGCCTAGGGGGGCGTAGCGCTCGGCGAGCGGGCCCTCGCCCGGCTCCTCGAAGGTGATCGTGCGGCCGCCCGACTCGGACGTGACGCAGTCGGCCGGCGCGGCCATCGGCAGGAGGTCGCCGGTGGCGAGGAGCTCACGGCAGACGGAGAACTCGGACGTGGAGCCGGCGGGATTGGTGGCGGTCGCCGTAACGGCCTGAATCCCGCCCGGCAGCGCGAAGGTGACCGCGAACGAGGCGTCCCCCGTCGGCGTCGTCGTCACCTGGCTCGAGCCGAGCAGCGTCCGGCCCTCCCCGTTCCCGGACGCGTCGCACGCGTCCACGCCGAAGAACTCGAGCTGGAAGGTCGTGTCCGGCGTGGAGTCGAGGTCGCCGGAGATCGAGACGTTGCTCGCGCGCCCGGGCTCGGCTGCGATCAGGACGGGGAAGTTCTGGAGGTCGTTCGCGCCGGCGTCGCCGTCGCCGGCGTCGTTCGCGGTCACGCCGTCGTTGAGGCCGAGCTCGATGCCGAGCCCGCTGTTCGAGTAGATGCTGTTGCCGGTGATCCGGTTCCCGGTCGGGTCCGTGGCTCCCATGTAGGCGTCGTTGCGATAGACCTGCACGCCTTCGCCCGCGTTGTTCGCGATCGTGTTCGCGGCGACGCGGTTGTTGCCGCCCGCCACCGAGACGCCGAACGACCCGTTGCCGAGCGCGCCCGTGCCGGCCGCGTTCGTGCCGACGGAGTTGCCCTCGATCACGTTGTCGTCGCTCAGGTGCCAGAAGACCGTGACGCCGCCGCCGTTGTTGCCCGAGACGACGTTGCGCCCCGCCGGTGTCGGCCCGCCGACGCGGTTCGTGTTCGTGAAGAGCGCGATGCCCGTGCTCCCGTTGCCGAGGTCGGCGCCGCCGTCGGCGTCGGTGCCGACGTAGTTGCCCTCGACGACGTTCCGGTCGCCGCCCTGCCCGGACGAGATCACGATCCCGAAGCTCTCGTTGCCCGAGACCACGTTGCGTGCGCCAGCGCTCGTACCGCCGATGACGTTGTCGGCGCTCAGCGTCACGACGCCCTGCGTGTTCCCGCGCGCGATCTTGCCGGTCGGATCGACGCCGATGAAGTTGCCGCGAACGGTGTTCGCGCCACCGCCGGGGCCGAGGTAGATGCCCGCCTTGTTCGGGCCGACGAACCGGTTGACGACGAGCCCCTGGATCGTGCTCCCGGTCGCGTTGACCTGGAGCCCGTCGACGGGACCGGCGCTCGCGCCGCTGATCTCGATGATCGGCGTCCCGGAGTAGCCGGGCTGTGTCGTCCCGTCGATCACGACCGCCTCCGTGATGACGGGCAGCGCGGAAGTCGGGCTGATCGTCTGGAGCCCGCTGCCGATCGCGAACGTGATCGTCTGCAGACCCGACAGGCCGTTGGCCGTGGTGATCGCCGCGCGCAGGGTGCCGGCGCCGCTGTCGGCCGCCGAGGTGACGACGAGCGAGGGCTCGGCCGTGCCCGTCGCGTCGACGCACTTCGAGAACTCCGAGGTGTTGTCGCCGATCGTGGCTGTGGCCGTGATCGCCTCGCCCTCAGCGGCGAACGTCTCGAACCCGGCCGTGAACTCGACGTCCCCGCCCCCGGTCCAGACGTCTGTGTACCCGAGGAAGCGCGCGCCCTCGCCGTGCTCGGTCGAGTCGCAGCCGGTGCTGGCGAAGAACTCGATCCGGACGTCCTGCTCCGCCTGCGTGTCCAGAGCGCCGTCGATCACGATCGAGTCCGCGCCGTTCGTCACCGCGCTCGTGAGCACGGGGAAGTTCTGGAGGTTGTTCGGACCGGCGTCGCCGTCGCCGGGGTCGTTCGGGGTGACGCCACCGCCGCCGAGGTCGAGGCCGAGGCCCCCGTTCCCGTCGATCGAGTTCTCGGAGACGAGGTTGCGGACGCCGGACTGGACGTGAATGCCCGTGAGCGAGATCCCGTTGTTCATGATCGTGTTGCGCTGGACCGAGTTGTCGTCGCCCTCCGAGATCTGGATGCCGCTCTGGACGTTCCCGAGCTCGCTCTCGCCGCTCTCGTCCGTGCCGATCCGGTTGTTGGTCACGCGGTTGCGGTCGCCGTTCTGGATCCGAACGCCGAACTGGTTGTTGCCGGAGATGACGTTCCCGCCGCCCTCGACGTTCCCGATCTCGTTGTCGGACGCGCTGTCGAAGAAGATGCCGTCCGTGTTCGGCAGCGCGGACGTGCCGGCCGCGTTCGTGCCGATGAAGTTGCCGAGGATCTGGACGCCCGACGCCGGAGCCGTCAGGTAGATGCCGACCTGGTTCCCGGAGATGACGTTGCGGTCGTCCGCGTTCCATCCGCCGATCACGCTCGGGTCGTCCACGACGACTCCGATCTGGTTGCCGCGGTCGACGGTGCCGGTCATGTCCGTGCCGAGGTAGTTGCCGGAGACGACGCTGTCCGGGCCGAGCACGCGGATGCCCGCGAGCGGGAAGCGGTTGATCACGAGCCCGCGGACGGTCGTGCCCGCGGCGTTGATCGTGAGGCCGTTGGCACCCGCAACGGTGACGTTGCTGCCGTCGATCTCGATGATCGGCGTGCCGGCGAAGTCCGTTTGCGTGGTGCCGTCGATCAGCACCGCTTCGTTGATCGGCGGCAGCTGCCCGGACAGGGTGATCGTCTGAGGCCCCGCCAGGATCGCGAACCCGATCGTGTCCGGGCCCGGCGTCTCGTTCGCGTTGTTGATCGCCTCGCGGAGCGAGCAGTGGGCGATGGTGCAGAGCTCGTCGTCGGCGTCGTTCGCGGAGTTGACGGTGAACGTCGCTGCGTTCGCCTGCGCCGCCAGCGCGAGCGCGGCAGCCGCGAACGAGACGAGTACCGCACACCGCCTCAGAACCGCACCATGACCAGCCTCAACCTGCCGCAATCTCCCCAAAACTTCCTAAGTCCCCCCGGCCGCTCGTTCAGAATTTATGAGCTGAAAGAGTTATGACCCGTTTCTCCGGAATTGTCAACGCGGGCACAATGGGGAGCCGATGGCGCAGACGGATCACGCCGGTCACGATGCCCAGCTGACGCCGTACGTCCCGCGCGTCACGATCGACTGGCTGCGCGCAGAGCCCGAGGCGATCGGCCGCGAGCTCGAGGGGACGATGGCGTTCGCCGACATCTCGGGCTTCACGCGCATGTCCGAGCGCCTGGCCGGAAAGGGCAAGGCCGGCGCCGAGGAGGTGAACGAGGTGATGAACGCCACCTTCGCCGCCCTCCTCGACGTCTCCTACCGGTTCGGCGGCAGCCTGCTCAAGTTCGGCGGCGACGCCCTCCTGCTCTTCTTCTCGGAGGAGGACCACGCCCGGCGCGCGTGCCATGCGGCCTTCGGCATGCGGCGCACGCTCCGGGCGATCGGGCGGCCGACGACGTCGGTCGGCCAGGTCTCGTTGCGCATGCACGTCGGCGTCAACACCGGGCTCTTCCACTTCTTCCTCGCCGGCGGCTCGCACCGCGAGCTGATCGTGAGCGGGCCCGAGGCCGGGCGCACGGTGGCGATGGAGGGCACGGCGGAGGCCGGCGAGATCGTGGTCAGCCCGGCGACGGCGCACGAGCTGGGCGAACGGGAGCTCGGCGAGGCGAAGGGCGAGGGGATCCTGCTCCGGCTGGCGCCACCCGCCCGGCCGCTCGACTGGCTGCTGCCCGAGACGGAGGGCCTCGACCTGGCCGCCTGCGTGCCCGACGCGATCCGGGCGCAGGTCGCCGCCGGCGTCGAGCCCGAGCATCGCCAGGCCGCCGTCGCCTTCCTCCGTTTCTCCGGCGTCGACGACCTGCTCGCGCGCGCGGGCGTGGACGGTGCGGCCCGTGCCGTCGACGAGCTCGTTCGGACGGTGCAGAGTGCTGCCGCCGAGCACGAGGTGACGTTCCTGGAGAGCGACATCGACCGCGACGGCGGCCGCATCGTCCTCGTGGCCGGCGTGCCGCGGACGTCGGGCGACGACGAGGAGCGGCTCCTGCGGACGGTGCGGACGGTGGTCGACGCCGGCACCGACCTCCCGGTCTCGATCGGCGTCAACCGCGGCCGTGTGTTCGCGGGGGAGGTCGGAGCGCCGTTCCGCCGCACGTACACGATCCTCGGGGACACGGCCGCGCTGGCCGCCAGGCTGATGGCGCGCGCCCGGCCCGGGCAGGTGCTCGCGAGCGCGGCGGTGATCGAACGGTCGCCGACGCAGTTCGAGACGACGCCGCTCGAGCCGTTCCTGGTCAAGGGCAAGACGGCGCCGGTGCTGGCACACGAGCTCGGCGCGCTCGCCGGCACGCGCGAGGCTCCTGTGGGACGGCAGCTGCCGCTGGTCGACCGCCAGCGTGAGCTGGCGATCCTCGGCGCGTCCCTCGCTCCCGCTCGCGCCGGCTTCGGCAGCCTCGTCGAGCTGGTCGGCGAGACCGGAATCGGCAAGTCCCGGCTCGTGGAGGAGCTGAAGAGCCAATGTGCGGACATGACCGTCCTGACCTCGGCCTGCGAGCCGTACGACTCGACGACCGCCTACTTCCCGTTCCGGCGCCTCCTCCGCGGGCTGCTCCAGGTGAACGGCAACGGCGACGCGGCAGCGAACACGACGGCGCTGCGGCAGCGGCTCGCGTCGGTCGCTCCCGACCTCGAGCCCTGGATCCCCCTGCTCGCACTTCCGCTCGACCTCGAGGTCTCCCCCACGCGCGAGACCGACGAGCTCGACCCGGCCTTCCGGCGCGCGCGCCTGCACGGCGTCGTCGCAAGCCTGCTCGGCGTGCTCCTCCCCTCGCCCACCCTCCTCGCCTTCGAGGACGCGCACTGGATGGACGAGGCCTCCTCGGAGCTGCTGCGCCACCTCGGCGGCGAGGTCACCGCCAAGCCCTGGTTCACGTGCGTGACGCGCAGGCCCGGGGCCGACGGCTTCTCGGCCGCCGAGGGCACGCCGCCGATCGCGGCGCTCACGATGCGACTCGAGCCGCTACCGCCCGACGACGCGCGGGCGCTCGTCGCGCACGCCGGCGACGGCCTGCGGCCGCACGAGGTCGACGCGATCATCGAGCGCGCGGGCGGCAACCCGCTCTTCCTCCAGGAGCTCGTCGCGGCCGGCGAGAGCCCCGCGGCGGCGGCGGAACTGCCCGAGAGCGTCGAGGCGCTCGTGACCGCGCGCATCGACGGCCTCGCGCCGGCCGACCGCGCGCTCCTGCGCTGGGCGTCGGTGCTGGGCGCGAGCTTCGGCAGCGACCTGATCGCGGAGGTGCTCGAGCACGACCCGTCGGTGGCCGCCGATTCGGAGGCGTGGGAGCGGCTGGCGGAGTTCGTGGAGCGCGACCCGACCGTCGCCGGCGGGTTCCGCTTCCGCCAGGCCGTCTTTCGCGACGCCGCCTACGAGGGGCTGTCCTACCGGCGGCGCCGCGAGCTTCACATGCGCGTCGGCGAGGCGTACGAGCGGCGAGCAGATGGCGATCCGGCCGCGGTGGCCGAGGTTCTGTCGCTCCACTTCTCGTACGCACAGGAGCCGGAAAAGGCCTGGCGCTACTCGGCGCTCGCGGGCGAGCGGGCTCAGGCGAAGCACGCGAACGTGGACGCCGCGGGCCTGTACCGGCGCGCGCTCGAGGTGGCGCGCCGCGTGCCCGGTCTCGAGCCCGCCGAGCTCGCGCGGGTGTGGGAGGCGCTCGGCGACGTCTCGGAGCTGGCCGGCCTGTACGCCGACGCCGCCGAGGCGTATCGAAGTGCCCGCCGCGTCGCCGAGCCCGTCGGAGGCCCACAGCCGGGTCTCCTGCTCAAGGAGGGCGTGATCCGGGAGCGGACGGCTCAGTACGCGGAGGCTCTGCGCTGGTACTCCCGCGGGCTGCGCGCCGCCGAAGGGCTCGCCGACGAAGGCGAGCGGACGCGCCACCGCGTGCAGCTCACGCTCGCGTATGCGGGCGTCCGCCACCGCCAGGGCCTGTTCAGCGACTGCGTCCGCCGCTGCCGCGACCTGCTCGACGACGCGCACGCGATCGGCGACCTCCGTGCGCTCGCGCACGCGTACTACCTCATCCACCTCGCGCTCACCCACCTCGGCGACCCCGAGCGGGACGCTTTCCGCGGCCTCGCGCTGCCGATCTACGAGGAGGTCGACGACCTCCTCGGCCAGGCGAACGTGCTCAACAACCTCGGCGTCGAGGCGTACTACGAGGGCCGCTGGGAGGAGGCGCTGGATCTCTACCGCCGCAGCATGGAGGCCCGCGAGCGGATCGGGGACGTCGTCGGCGCCGCCACGATCGCGAACAACATCGGGGAGGTCATGTCCGACCAGGGTCACCTCGCCGAGGCCGAGGCGCTCTTCAACGACGCCTACGCGGTGTGCCGGGCGGCCGGCTACGAGCTGATCTGCAACGTCGCCACCGGAAATCTCGGGAGGCTCGCGGCGCGTGCGGGTCGCTTCGACGACGCCGCCGAGGCGCTCGGCCGGGCGCTCGACGGGTTCCACGAGATTCACGCGGCCAGCTTCGTGCTCGAGACCGAGGCGCGTCTCGCCGAGCGCGACCTCCTCGCAGGCGACCACGCCGCCGCGTTCGGGCGGGCGAGCGAGGCGCTCGAGCGGACGCTCGGCGCCGAGTCGATCGCGAACCTGCGGGCCCTGCTGGAGCGGATCCGGGGCGGCGCGCTCCTGCAGGCGGGCGACCTCGCGGGCGCGCGCGAGTGCCTCGACGAGAGCCTGCGAATCGGCCTCGAGGCGAACGCGGACTACGAGATCGCGCTCACCCTCGCTCTGCTGGCGCGTCTCGAGCGTTCCGAGGAGCGTCTCTCCGAGAGCAACGCTCTGCTCGAGCGGCTCGCCGTCGTCGCCGTCCCGACGATTCCCCTCCCCGACCGGCCGGTGGATGCGGTTTCATGAGGACCGTGACCGAGGAGGGAGTTTCCGACGCCCAGCTCGTCGCCCGCTGCCGGGCCGGCGACGAGGATGCCTGGCGGGAGCTCGTCGACCGCTTCTCGCGCTACGTCTACGCGATCGCGGCGCAGGCGTTCCGTCTTCGCGAGCAGGACGTGGAGGACGTCTTCCAGGAGGTCTTCGCGCGCGTGTACGAGCGCCTCGACCAGCTGCGGGACGACGAGGCCGTCCGCCCGTGGATCGCGCAGCTCACGCGGCGGCTCTGCCTGGACAAGGTGCGGTCGACGAAGCGGGTGGAGATCAGCGAGGAGGAGCTCGTCGACGTGGAGGCCGAGGAGAGGCTGTCGACGATCGAGGAGGCGTTCGGCGTGCAGCAGATGCTCCAGATCCTGCCCGAGCACTGCCAGGAGATCCTCGACCGGTTCTTCGCCCGCGACGAGAGCTACCGCCAGATCGGCGAGGCGCTCGATCTGCCGCCGGGAACGATCGCGAGCAGGATCTCCCGCTGCCTGGCGCGATTACGGGACGAGCTCGAGGGAAGAAAGACGCCCTCCCCACCGTCTGGAGAGCAGACGATCAGATGACCAGGTACTCGGAAGAGAGATTGGCGGAGCTTCTGCACAGCCTTCCGCCCCCGCCCCAGGGCTGGGTGCAGGCCGCGCAGGAGCTTCCCCACGCGAGGCGGACGCTCGAGGAGATCGTCGAGCGTGCCACCGCCGACGCCGAGTTCCGGCGCGCGCTGATCGCCGACCTGGAGACCGCGCTCGCCGCCGAGGGGTACCAGCCGGAATCGCGCCTCGTCGAGGCGCTCAGGGAGCGGTTCCGGCCGGAATGAGCGAGGCGGCCGCCGGGCCGGCCGTGCCGCCCGCACTCTCGGACGACCTGCTCGGCGCCCGCGTCGACGATCTGCTCGAGTCGGTCGCGTCGGCCACGCGCACGCCCGGCGGCGGCT
>JBOHAW010000288.1:0-5015 GCA_050697975.1 Gaiellaceae bacterium | reverse complement strand
GCGGTACAGACCGGCAGCTCGGCGAACGAGGAGAGGACATCGAGCTTCGTCAGAGCAAGCGAGGTCATGCCGTTCAAGCGGCACGCGTAGCGAAGGCCGACGAGATCGAGCCAGCCGCAGCGCCGCTCGCGGCCGGTCACGGTTCCGAACTCGTTGCCGAGGGTTCGCACGCGCTCGTGCTCAGGCCCGTCGATCTCGCTCGGAAACGGCCCCTCGCCGACGCGCGTCACGTAGGCCTTGGCGACGCCGAGGATCGCGTCGAGGCGGTTGGGGCCGATGCCCACCCCGGTCGCGGCCGCGGCTGCGACCGGGTTCGAGGAGGTGACGAACGGATACGTGCCGTGGTCGAGGTCGAGCAGGGTGCCCTGCGCGCCTTCGAACAGCACCGACTTCCCCTCCCGGAGCGCGCGGTCGACGAGCAGGGACGTGTCCGCGACGTACGGGCGCAGTCGCTGCGCATACCCCTCGTACCGGCCGGCGACTTCCTCGAGGTCGAACGGCTCGGCCTCGTACACCCGCTCGAGCCAGACGTTCTTCTCTGCCAGGGCGACCTCGATCTTCTGGCGCAGGATCTTCGCGTCGAGCAGGTCCTGGACACGGATTCCGATCCGCGAGGCCTTGTCCGCGTACGCCGGGCCGATGCCCCGCCGCGTCGTCCCGATCTGCAACTTGCCGAGCCGCCGCTCGCTGGCCCGGTCGATCGCCACGTGCCATGGCATCACCAGGTGGGCGTTCCCGGACACGCGCACGCCGTCGGTGGCGTGACCGCGGGCCTCGAGGTCGTCCAGCTCCTCGATCAGCACGGCCGGGTCGATCACGCACCCGGCGCCGAGCACGCTCGGCTTGCCTGAGATCACGCCGGATGGAATCTGGCGGATCTTGTAGGTCTCGCCCCCGGCGATGATCGTATGGCCGGCGTTCGGGCCGCCCTGGTAGCGGCAGACGAGGTCGGACTGCTGGGCGAGCAGGTCGACGATCTTGCCCTTCCCCTCGTCCCCCCACTGCGCGCCGACGATCACGGTCGCGGGCATGGGCCGAGTGTGACCGATCGGGCGGTCGGCCGAGGGTTCTACCTGAGCGCGCCGGCGGGCATGGCCATGCCCATCCGGAGCACGCGCACCTCGTGTCCCCGCGGACAGGTGGCCCAGCCGTGGGCGTCGCCGAGCGAGAGCGTGCCGCTGACGGTCGCCCAGGGGACGCCGTCGGACTGCTCTTCCTCGCAGGCCTCGCAGACCTCCGTGAACGCCGTCGCTCGAGGGGGAAGCCAGATCGTCTGGTCGTGCATGGTGCCCTCCTGTGGGTCAGCCGGTGGCGCTGCCGTCATGAGTAGTGCCGCCGTGCATCAGGCGGCCAGGTCCGCGAACTTCGCGTAGCGCTTGAGGAACGAGAGCTTGATCGCGTCGGTGGGCCCGTTCCGGTGCTTGGCGAGGATGATCTCGGCCAGGCCCTGCTGGTCGGTCTCCTCGTTGTAGTACTCGTCGCGGTAGACGAAGGCGACGAGGTCGGCGTCCTGCTCGATCGAGCCCGACTCGCGCAGGTCGGACAGGATCGGGCGCTTGTCGTGGCGCTGCTCGACGGCCCGTGAGAGCTGAGACATCGCGAGGATCGGCACGTCGAGGTCGCGGGCGAGGACCTTGAGCGAGCGCGAGATCTGCGACACCTCCTGCACGCGGTTCTCCGCCGTCAGGCCCGAGGTCATCAGCTGCATGTAGTCGACGATGATCAGGCCGAGGCCCGTCTCCTTCGACTTCAGGCGCCGCGCTTTCGAGCGCAGCTCCATCATCGTGATCGAGCCGGTGTCGTCGACGTAGATCGGCGCCTTGGCGAGCTTGTCGCAGGCGGCGGTCAGCCGGGGCCAGTCGTCGACCGCGAGCTTGCCGTTGCGCAGGCGTTGCGACTCGACCTTCGCCTCGCTGCACATCAGGCGCTGCGTCACCTCCGACTTGGACATCTCGAGCGTGAACAGCGCGACCGGGGTCTCGTGGCGGACGCCGAGGTTCGCCGCCATACACAGCCCGAGCGCGGACTTGCCCATGCTCGGCCGCGCGGCGATGACGATCAGGTTGCCCGGCTGGAAGCCCGACGTGAGCCGGTCGAGCTCGTGGAAGCCCGTCGGCGTACCCGTCACGTCGACACCCGCCTCGTACAGGGCGGTGATGCGCTCGAAGCTCTCCTTGAGCAGCGTCTCGATGTGCGTGAACTCGCCCGAGATGCGGTTCTGGGAGAGCTCGAAGATCACCTGCTCGGCCCGGTCGACGAGATCGGCCGTCTCGCCGGGACGTTCCCAGCCGAGCCGGGCGACCTCGACGCCCGCCTCGATCAGACCGCGCAGGGTCGCCATCTCCCGCACGATCCGCGCGTAGTGCGCGGCGTTCGCCGTGGCCGGCACGAGCGCCGCCAGCTCGTGGATGCGGACCCGCCCGCCCGCCGCCTCGAGCTCGCTCCGCTGCTCGAGCTCGTCGACGAGCGTGATCGCGTCGACCGGCTCGCCCTTGGCGTAGAGGGAGAGCGCGGCGCGGTAGGTCTTCGTGTGGCTCTCGCGGTAGAAGTCGCCCGCGTCGAGGATCTCGCTCACCGCCCCGATCGCGCCGGGGGAGAGCATCATCGCGCCGAGGACTGACTCCTCCGCGTCGAGATTCTGCGGCGGGACCGGGGCGGTGTGGGCGAGCTGGGCGACCTGGGCCATCGAGTCAAGTCAAGAGAGGACGACGCCGCCGCGCAATGTGTGCACAACGGGCCGGCACAGTCGGGGAGAGCGTCTGTGTGCAGGCATAAGGGAACGTATGTTCCCAGCTGCGTCGGACGGATCTGTGGATGGAATTGTCGCTGCGAGCGCGAAGTTCTGCCCGCAATCCCCAGGCGGTGGATAGACCTGGGGACGCCGGCCGGGGCGCGAGCTACTTCTGGTCTTCGGCCGCCTGGGCTTCGGGCGCGACGTCGGCCGCCTGGGCGTCGGCCTCGTCCACGGCCTCGTCCTCGGCCTCGTCCGCAACCGCGTCCACGGGCTCGTCCTCGATCGTCCACGGCGTGCCGTCGCCGGTCTCGGGTGCAGCAGCCGCCTCTGCCGCCGCCGCCTCCTGCTCGGCCAGCGCCGCCAGCTCCTCCTCGGGCGGGAGCTCGCCGCCCTCGGGCACGACGAGCGTCTTCACGTCCACGCTGACGTCGGTGAAGACCTCGATCGGCACCTCGTAGCGGCCGATCCGCTTGATCGTGTCGATGCCGATCTTGCGCCGGTCGACGCGCACCTTGCGTGCCCGCCAGAGCTCGTCGGCGATGTCGGTCGGAGTCACGGAGCCGAAAAGCGCTCCGGTCGGCCCCGCTTTGACCTCGAAGCGCAGCACCGTCTTCCCGAGGACTTCGGCGATCTGCTGGCCCTGCTCGAAGCTGCGCGCCTCGTGGCGGGCGCGCTGCTCGTCCCGGCGCTGGATCTCGGCGACCTTCGCCGGCGTGGCCCGCTCGGCCAGCCGGCGTGGCAACAGGAAGTTCCGTGCGTAGCCGGTCGCGACGCTGACGACCTCGCCGCGGAGGCCGACCTTCTCGACGTCGGAGAGGAGGATCACGTCCACGACTAACCTGTGACGTAGGGGAGCAGCGCCATCTCCCGGGCGCGCTTGATCGCGACCGCGACCTGGCGCTGGTGGCGCCGGCACGCCCCGGTGACGCGCCGGTTGCGGATCTTGCCCTTCTCCGAGATGTAGCGCCGGAGCTGGTTGTAGTTCTTGTAGTCGATCTCCTCGATCTTCTCCTTGCAGAAGTAGCAGCTCCTGCGCCGGATCGGGCCCGAGGACGTGCCGAGGCGCTTCCGTCCGGGCGTGCGTTCCTTTGGCTGTGCCATCCGCTGTCGGCCCCTAGAACGGAATGTCGTCGTCTGCGCCGCTCGGACCGAAGTCGGCGCTCTCGTCGCGTGCGCTCGCCGGGACGAACTGCGGCTGGCCGCCGCCCTCCGCATCCTGGCGGCTGCCCAGGAACTGCACGGTGTCGGCGATGATCTCGACCGCCTGGCGCTTCGTCCCGTCCTGGGCGTCCCACTCGCGCCAGTCGAGGCGCCCGTCGACCGCCACGGGGCGGCCCTTGGAGAGGAACTGCGAGCAGCTCTCGCCCTGGTTGCCCCAGACGGTGACGTCGAAATAGTTCGGCTTGTCGCCCCACTGGCCGGTCGACGCGTCCTTCTGGCGGGTGTTCACGGCGATCCTCAGCTTGCAGACGGCCATGCCGCTCGGCGTGTGGCGGAGCTCGGGGTCGCGGGTCAGATTCCCCACGAGCACGACCCGGTTGATGTTGGCCATTACTCTTCCTCCTCTTGCGAACGTGTGTTCGCATGGTACCGGCCGGCGCCGACGGCGGCCGGCTCCGTGTCCGCGGCAGGCGTGGCAGGCGGCAGCGGCGGGGCGTCGGTGCGGCTGCCCTCGACGCGGCGTACGGCCAGGTGTCGCATCACGCCGTCCGTGATCTTGAGCACCCGCGAGAGCTCATCGAGCGTCTCGGGCTCCGCGGCGAACGTGACGAGGTGATACGCGCCCTCGGCCTTGTGGTCGATCTCGTAGGCGAGGCGGCGCCGACCCCAGACGTCATGCGTCGACCACGACCCGCCGCCGCGCTCGATCAGCTCGCGCATCCGGGTCACGATCTCGGTCTGGCGCTCCTCGGCCGTCTCCGGATCGAGCATCAGCAGAATCTCGTACGAAACCACGCTCCCGAGTACCTCCTTCCCACGGTCTGAGTCGGCCTCGCCGGCAGGCGCTGCTCGGGAACGGACAGCGCGAGGCGAGGCAGGAAGAGCGGGGAGTGTAGCATCGGCCAATGCGGGGTCGCCTCTCCTGGGTCCTGGGCGCTGCGGGCGGCGTCGTCCTCCTGCGCGCGCTCGCGCGCCGGCGCCGCCGACTCGGGCAGGCGCCGAGCCCGCTCGCCGATCCTCGGGCCGGCGAGCTCCGTCGGAAGCTCGAGGAGTCGCGCTCGCTCGTCGGGGAGCGTGACGAGTTCGAGGCCGGGGAGACGCCCGTCGACCGCGCCGAGCC
>JBOHAW010000287.1:0-9060 GCA_050697975.1 Gaiellaceae bacterium | reverse complement strand
CGCGGTAGAGGCTCGCCGCGGCCTGGTTGAGGGCCTGGTGGTCGAGGACGGCCGCCAGCGCGCGCTCCTCGAAGTCGCCGCCGACGATCGGCACCGAGTGGATGGCGGCGGCGGGCGGCACGCGCAGGCAGCGCAGTGGCGCGATCAGCCCGCGGCGGGCGGCGTCGGCGAGCGGCAGGTCGTCGACCGAGGCCGGGAAGACGTCGGAGACCTGCTTCGCGATCAGCTGCTCGGTCGCGGTCATGCCGATGTAGACCGGCTCCGGGAAGCTGCGAATCGCCGCCGAGGTCTTCTCCCCGAGCGCCGTGTGCGCCTCGTCGCAGATCACGAGCTGGTACGCGTCGCGCGAGAGGCTGCCGACGTGGCGGGCGAACCAGGCGTAGGTCTGGATCGTGAGCGGACTCCCGGCCAGCGGCTCCTTGCCGGCCTCGATCGCCGGTGTGAGGCGCTCGCCGTACCCTTCTGCCTTCAAATCACGGTCGAACTGCGACACGAGCAGGCGGCGATGGGTGAGGATGAGGACGCCGAGCGTGCGCGCCGCCTCGACGAAGCCCGCGGCCGCGATCGTCTTGCCCGAGGCGGTCGGATGACGGAAGCGGAAGCGCCGGACCGCTCCCGGATCCTCGCCGGTGTAGCCCTCCTCGAGCTCGTCCTCCTCGTCGAGCACCTCGACGGAGCCGTCCTCGTCGTCGTCGAGCTCGGCCTCGGCCTCCACCTGGCCGTTGCCGTTCGTCTCCGCCTGCTCCTCGTTCGTGGCGATCAGCTCGGTGAGCATTCCGGCGAGCGCGTCGACCTGGTGCTTGCGCAGCTCCGTGCCCGATGCGAGTCTCGGAGTGCCCTCGCTGAGGACGCGCTCGAGGCCGAGCATGAGCCCGAATCGCACCTTCCAGCGCGGCGAGGGCGCGCGAAGTCCGGCCTCCATCTCGGCCAGCGCCTCGTCGAGCGCCCGGCGCCGGGACGTCCCGGGGGCGAGCACGACTGCGGGGTCCTCGTCCGGGTGGAGGAAGGGCTCGCCCGCCCAGCCCTCGGCTCCGAGGGCGGAGCCGGCCAGGCCGTCCGTCGCCTCGGGCGCAGTCGTCAAGTGATCGGTCGTCGTTTGCATCCACGCAGCGCTACAGCGCTGCCGCTTCCAACAAAGGTGACTCGCGCTCGCGTCAACCCCGAAGCGAGCGTCGCACGCACAGCATACCGCAATCCGGCCCCGGTAGGGCGGTTGCGACGGTTCGATTCGTGCGCTCCAAGCGCATTCGGCTAGCGTCACCGCGGTGAAGGTGGCGATGCTCACGCGGGAGTACCCGCCGGACGTCTACGGCGGCGCCGGCGTCCACGTCGAATACCTCGCCCGCGAGGTGGGCCGGCTCGTTCCGCTGGAGGTGCGCTGCTTCGGAGCCGACCGGGACGGGGCCCGCGCCTTCCGGCCGCCCGCCGAGCTCGACGGCGCCAACGCCGCCCTGCAGACGATGGCCGTCGACCTGGCGATGGCGGCCGATCTCGACGGGGCCGAGCTCGTCCACAGCCACACTTGGTACGCGAACCTCGCAGGCCACGTGTCGAAGCTGCTGCACGGCGTCCCGCACGTCGCGACGACGCACAGCCTCGAGCCGATGCGGCCGTGGAAGGCGGAGCAGCTCGGCGGCGGCTACCAGCTCTCGAGCTTCTGCGAGCGTACGGCGCTCGAGGCGGCCGACGCGGTCGTCGCGGTCTCCCCGGCGATGCGCGACGACGTCCTCACCGCCTACCCCGCCCTCGATCCGGCTCGCGTGCACGTGATCCTGAACGGGATCGACGCCGAGCAGTACCGTCCGGACGACAAGACCGACGTGCTCGAGCGCTACGGGGTCGACCCCGGGCGCCCCTCGGTCGTCTTCGTCGGGCGGATCACCCGCCAGAAAGGGCTCTCCTACCTTCTCGACGCTGCGCCTCAGATCGACTCGCGGGCCCAGATCGTGCTCGCCGCCGGCGCGCCCGACACCGAGGAGATCGCCCGCGAGGCCGCGGACAAGGAGGAGCGCGTCCGCGCGGAGCGAGGCTCGATCGTCTGGCTCGAGGGGATGCTCGAGAAGCGCGAGGTGATCCAGCTGCTCAGCCACGCAGCGGTCTTCGTGTGCTCCTCGATCTACGAGCCGCTCGGCATCGTCAATCTGGAGGCGATGGCGTGCGGGGCCGCGGTCGTGGCCACGCGCACCGGCGGGATCCCCGAGGTCGTCGTCGAGGGCGAGACCGGCTTGCTGGTCCCCTTCGACGACTACGACGAGGCGACGCGGGAGCCGCGTGACCCCGAGCGCTTCGCCGCCGACATCGCCGAGCGCGTGAACGCGCTCCTGGCCGACCCGGAGCTGGCTCGCCGCTTCGGCGAGGCCGGCCGGAAGCGTGCGGTCGAGCGGTTCAGCTGGCGGGCGATCGCCGAGGAGACGGTCGAGCTCTACCGCAGCCTCTTCTAGACGGCTCGAGCCTACGCTGGAGCGCCCGCGCCGACCTCGGCGAGCGGGCGGCCGGCGACGCGCTCGGACACGCCCGTCTGGTCGAGGTACTTCGCGATCCCGCCGAGGAAGAACGGGAAGCCGGCGCCGAGCAGCAGACACGTGTCGACGTCGGCGGCCTCGGCGACCACGCCCTCCTCCAGCAGACGGCCGATCTCGTCCGCCAGCGCCTCGAGCGTCGCGGCGGTGATCTCGTCGACCGAGCGCCGGCGCTCCTCGACGACGACGATCTCGTCCCTCCCCTCGGCGTAGCCCGCCAGCGTCGGCGAGAGCGGGAAGCGGTCCGGATAGGCCTCGTGCATCGTCTCGAGCACGTGGTTCGCGACGCGCGGGCCGACCATCTGCAAGAGCACGGACGGCGCCATCGGCAGGCCGAGACGGAGAATCGCCTCGTCGGTCTCCTCCACCGTGTTGCCGTGCTCGAGCGCGTCCATCAGCGTGCGGGTCATGCGCGTCAGCACCCGGTTGACGACGAACCCGGGCGCGTCCTTGACGAGGACGCCACGCTTGCGCAGCCGCTTCGTCACGTCCCAGGCCGTGGCGAGAGTCGCGTCGTCGGTCTCCGGCGTGCGGATGAGCTCGACGAGCGGCATGAGCGCGACCGGGTTGAAGAAGTGCAGGCCGACGAGGCGCTCCGGGTGGCGCAGGTCGGCCGCCATCTCGGTGACGGAGAGGGAGGACGTGTTGGTGGCGAGGACGCACTCCGGGCCGACGACGGCCTCGACCTCCGCGAAGACCTCCTTCTTCACCTCCAGCTCCTCGAACACGGCCTCGAGCACGAGATCGCAGCCCTCGAAGACGCCGTACTCCGTCCCGCCGGAGACGAGGTCGGCGAGGAAGCGCGCCTTGCCCTCGTCGTAACGTCCCTTCGAGACCTGCGCCGCGAGCTCCCCGCGAATCGACTCCCGCGCCCGCTCGACGATCTCGTCGCTCAGGTCGCGCAGGACGATCGGCACCTCCAGCCGGCGCAGGAACAGCGTGGCGAGCTGGGTCGCCATCAAGCCCGCGCCGACGATGCCGACCTTCTGCACCTTGCGCGGCTCTGCGTCCGGGACGCCGACGCCGCGCTTGGCCCGCCGCTCGACGAGGTCGAAGGCGTAGAGCGAGGCCTGCGCCTGGCGGCCGGGGAGGAGGTCGGCGATCGCGTCCTCCTCGTGGCGGTAGCCCTCCTCGAGGCTCCAACTCGCCGCGCCCTCGATCAGGTCGAGCGCGACGAAGGGCGCCGGCGCCGCACCGTGCACCTGGTCGTCGACGCGCATCCGTGCCTTGCGGACGACCTCCGCGGCCTCGGCCGGATCGGACACGGCCGGGGTCTGACCCCAGACCTGGCCCTTCGAGACGAGGAAGGCGATCGACTCGTCGAGGAACTCGACCGGCTCGAGCAGCGCGTCCGCGAGTCCGAGCTCGTGTGCCCTGCGGCCGTCCAGCATCCGGTTCTGCCGCAGCGGGTTCTCGACGACGAGCTTGACCGCCGTCTCGACGCCGGCGATGCGCGGGATGAGCTGCGTGCCGCCCCAGGCAGGAAAGAGGCCGAGGAAGACCTCCGGGCAGGCGAAGTGGCGTACGGCGGTCGAGATCGTCCGGTACGTGCAGTGAAGCGCGATCTCCACGCCTCCGCCAAGACACGCGCCGTTGATCGCGGCGAGCGTCGGGAAGGGCAGCGCGCGAATGCGTCCGAACAACTCGTGGCCCGCGCGGCTGCCGGCGCGCGCAACGTCGGGGGTGACGTTCGGAAACTGCCGGATGTCGGCGCCGGCGGCGAAGACGAACGGCTTGCCGGTCAGCACCATTCCGGCCCAGTCGCCTCCCTCGAGCTGTCCGAGCACGCGCCCCAGCGACTCGAGTGCCGCCCGCCCGAACGTCGTCGGCCTCGTCCAGTCCTCGCCGTCGTCCATCGTGACGAGCGCGATCGACCCCTCCGGCCTCGCGACGGACTGCAACTTGAACTCAGTCTCGGGCATCGAGGCTCTCCCAGACGATCGCGGCGCCCATGCCCATGCCGATGCAGAGCGCGGTCAGCCCGTAGCGCACGTGCGGACGTTCCTCGAAGCCGTAGGCGAGCTGCGCCATCAGCCGGACGCCCGTGGCCGCGAGGGGATGCCCGCAGGCGATCGCGCCCCCGTACGGATTCAGGCGCTCGTCGTCGCGCGCCACACCCATCCCGTCGCACCAGGTCAGCACCTGGACGGCGAAGGGCTCGTTGAGCTCGAAGAGGCCGATGTCGTCGAGCGCGAGGCCGGTCTGCGCGAGCACCTTCTCGGTGGCGGGAATCGGGCCGATCCCCATCACCTCGGGCTCCACCCCGGCGAAGGCGAACCCGACCAGGCGCATCCTCGGCTCGAGCCCGAGCTCGCGCGCGCTCTCCTCCGCGACGAGGAAGCACGCGGTGGCACCGTCCGTGAGCCCGGCGGAGTTGCCGGCCGTGACGCGTCCGCCCGTGCGGAAGGGCGTGCGCAACTCGGCGAGCGCGTCCATGGTCGTGTCCGGGCGCAGGAACTCGTCTCGGTCGGCGAGTCTCCAGCCCTCGTCGGTGAAGACCGACATCGGTACGACCGTCTCGCGCATGACGCCGTCGTCCCAGGCGGCTCCGGCGAGCTGCTGCGACCGGACGGCGAAGGCGTCAGCGTCCTGCTTCGTGATCTGCGGGAAGCGGTCGTGCAGGTTCTCCGCAGTCGCGCCCATGGTCACCGCGGAGGTGTCGACCAGGCGCTCGGCGACGAAGCGCGGGTTGAAGTCCACGTCCTCACCCATCGGGTGGTGACCCATGTGCTCGATGCCGCCGGCGAGGACGACGTCGGCGGCCCCCATCGCGATCTCGCCGGCGCCGGCGGTCACCGCGGTGAGGGCTCCGGCGCACATGCGGTCGACGGCGAAGCCCGGCACTGTGTCGGGGATGCCGGCCAGCAGGCTGACGTCGCGGCCGAGGGTCAGACCCTGGTCGCCGACCTGCGCGGTCGCGGCCATGATCACGTCGCCGATGCGCTCGGGCGGGATTGCCGGATTGCGGCGCAGCAGCTCGCGCACGACCTTGACGCCCATGTCGTCGGCGCGTGTGCGCCAGAAGAGTCCCTTCGGTCCGGCCTTGCCGAACGCAGTCCGCACTCCGTCGACGTAGACGACCTCGCGCAGCTGCCGCGGCATGTCGAGGAGGTTACTTCTTCGGCGGTGCGCCGACGCGAAACGGCGTGCCGGCGAAGAAGCTCGTTCGCCCGGGGTTCATCTCCGCGGCGATCGAGACCGCGTAGACGTAGTGTCCCGGCGCCAGACGACGGGACGGGAAGCTGATGCGAGGCCGCCAGTGGGCGGTGATCGCTCCCTCGGCGCGTGCGACTACGGTTCGGGCGCGCGGGCCCTGGAGGGCGCGGGAGAGCTCTGCCGGAGCGATCCCTCGCGGCGACGCGAGGCGGACGATGCCGGCGCGGTAGGTCGCTCCCTCGCCCGCCGTGACCGAGAAGCCCCATGCGCGCTGCTTCGGGGATCGCGCGGCGCGGAGGTTTCCGAACTCGGCGCCCGCGTCGACCACGGTCGTCGCGTGACGCCAGTGGCGCGGAGCGCCGCCACAGCGGCCGCCGGTGGCGGCAAGCGCCTCCTTGACGGCGTCGTAGGAAGCCCGCCGCGTGCCGTCCGCACGCATGAGACCGGCCTGGAAGCGATCGAGGGGCGACTCGTCCACGAGCCCGAAGAAGAAGAGCGAGCTCACGGCGGGATCGCAGGCGACGTGGCGGACGAGCTCGCCGTAGATCGAGGCCTGCCGGGCCTCGTCGGTCACGGCGACCGTCTCCGCGCCGGTGTAGGCGCCGGCCGCCGACGGCGTCACGGCGACCTGCCAGCCGATCTCGCTGATCCGGAGCGTCAACCCGTCCTCCACCGTCGGCTGGGCGGTGCCGTTGAACGCGTCCCAGACGGCCTGCTTGATCCGGTCGATGTTCGCCACGCCGGCGCTCGGCCACGCGTACGCCTTCAGCATCGGGTCGGCCGGGGACTCCGGGTACGGGTGCAGCGCCAGCTCGTCCATGAGCGGCGCCGTGCGCCCGCTGGCCCGGTACGCGGCGCCGAGGTTGCGGAGGAAGCGGATGGGCGAGGTGGACACGTTGCTCGGAGCGCGTGGGTTGTCGTTGCCGCGCTCCGAGAGACCGACGCCGACCACGCGGATGGCGGGGTCGACCGCCTTGAGAGCGTCGTAGGAGCGGGCGAGCAGATCCTGGTAGGCGGCGGCCGAGGCGGGGGAGCCGTCAGGGTTGAACTGCGGCTGCCAGAAGCGCGGCTGGTTGGGCTCGTTTCCGACGATGAACTCGCGCACCTGGGGATAGGTGCGCGCGAGGAGCTGGAGGAACTGGGTGAACTGCGCGGACGACCCCGGCGTCGCCGCAATCGCGGCCGCGCGCGCGGGATACACGGAGAAGACGACGCCCACGCCGCGTGCGGCCGCCTGGGGCAGCGACCGGTCCAGGAATGCGCGATCGGCGATCGTCGTCGGCCGGTCCGGATCCCAGAGCACCGTCACCCGGTTGCTGGTCATACCGATGTCGCGGAGCTGCGAGAAGAACCCGCTGCCGCCGTCCTCGGCGTACTTGCCCCGGTCGTCGGAGACGCCGACGGTGATGTCGGCCGCCGCCGCGCTGCAGAGAGCGAGCGCTGCCAGAGCGCATCCGAGTGCCGCAAGAATTCGTGCCACCTCTCTCCACTCCTCGGCGGTGGAAGGGGCCCGCCACACCCCCCCAACGGGTGGAATCCGGCGGCTGCGATACTCACGCGCGATGACGGACTGGGCCGCTCACGCCGACCGCGAGGAGCGGCGTTACCGCGACGGCGAGAACCGCCTCCCGGGCACCGCCGACCCGGACGAGCGCCAGCGGCAGCTGACCCGCCTCGGCAACGCGGCCGGCGGCGCCGGGCTCGCCCTGCTCATGCAGGGCAGTACCGGCCAGGCCGCGACGTGGTTCGCGCACGCGGCGGCTCGCTACCGGGAGAGCTTCGAGGGCGCGCCGCCCGGAAGCTGGGGCCGGCCGATCGGCGCGCTCAAGGCGCGCCTGCTCGCCGGCGACTGGGCGGGCGCCGAGGAGGAGGCGCGCTGGACGCTCGAGATCGGCGCCGCCGACACCGAGTCGCCGATCGGACGGTACGCGGCCTCACTGGCGCTCCTCACGCTCGGCCGCCACGACGATGCTCGCGTGCTCGCCGACGGCCTGCGCACCGGCGGCGACTTCCCGGCTGCGACCGGCGATGCGCTCGCGATGATCGCCGCGGAGGATCCGGTCGGGTACGTCGAGGCCGTCGAGGCGGTGCTCGAGTCGTTCGAGACGCGCGACGCCTACCTCGAGGACATTCCCGTCGCCGACACCGTGATCGTGCTCCAGGCGCTCGCCGGCCGCCGCGGCATGGCGGCCGAGCTTACTTCTCCGCTGCTTCCCTAGCGCCCGAGTGCGGGTGACCGATCAGCGTGATCAGGAGCGGCTCCTTGGCCCCGTCCTCGTACTTCTCCGTCTCCGCGACCAGAACCTTGAAGACCTCGCGCAGCTTCTCGATGTCCATGCGAATCGTGATCTGCGCGCTGCGGAACAGCCCTCCGGCCGAGTGGCGCGCCCAGCCGTCCTGCACCTCGTCGAGCATCGCTGCCCGCGCGTCGTTCGCGGCCCCGGACGTGATCAGCTCGCGCGCGACCCGCACGTGCGCGGCGACCGCGCGGTAGGGCTTCTCGCGGCGCTGACCCCCGTCGGCGAGCTTGATCAGCCCGGCGTTCAGCAGCATCCGGACGTGGAAGTGCAGGTGCCCCGGGTCGACGCCCAGCCGGGCGGCGAGCTCGCGGTTCGTCAGCTCCTCCTCGCTCTCTCCCAGCACCTCGAGCACGCGCAGGCGCAGCGGGTGGCCGAGCGCCTTCAGCTGCTCGGGCTTGCGAATCGTCAGGACGTCCGCCCCCCCCACGGCTATATATAGAGCCTATTCGGACGGCCGTGTCAAGCGGCGGGCTGCCGCCAGGTCGAGCACGGCGACCGTCCGGCCGGCCTCGGAGCGGATCAGGCTCGCCGGCATCGCCGCGTCCGCCGGGCCCCCGAAGGCCCGCGCGACCGCGTCCGCCTTGTCCTCGCCGGAGACGAGAAACAGGACGAGCCGGGCCGCGTTGAAGACCGGCACCGTCATCGTCACGCGGGCCACCCAGGGCTCCATGCCCGGCTCGGCGGCGACGGCTCGGCGCCCGCGTTCCTCGAGCGCCGGCGCGTTCGGGAAGAGCGAAGCGGTGTGACCGTCGGGCCCGAGACCCATGAGCGCGAGGTCGAGCGTCACTCCGGCCAGCTCGGCGTCGTAGGCGTCGGCCGCGGCCTCCGGACCCCGCTCGGTCGGGATGCGGTGGAGCTGCGGCGGCCGCTCGAGCCGGTCGACCAGCGATTCCCGCGCGAGCCGGTAGTTGGAGCGAGGATCGGCGGCGTCCACGCAGCGGTCGTCGCCCAGCCAGAGGGCCGCCCGGCTCCAGTCCCGCTCGAGCGCGGCGGCGAGCTCGTAGGCCCGGCGCGGCGTCGAGCCGCCTGCGAGCGCGATCTGGCCACCCGCTCCCGCCGCACGTACCAGCTCCTCCGCGGCGGCC
>JBOHAW010000286.1:0-10656 GCA_050697975.1 Gaiellaceae bacterium | reverse complement strand
CGGTCGCACCGCGCACCACGGCCGCGCGGGCGACCGCGACTCCCGTGGCGGCCTCAGCCATGGACTCCTCCGGCCAGCTGCATGATCTCCTCCTCCGAGGTTCGTGGGTCGACTGCACCCGCGACGCACCCGTCCGCCATCACGAGCAGGCGGTGCGGGAGCGTTCGGGCCTCGATGATCTCCGACGTCAGGTACAGCACGGCGGTGCCTTCCGCCGCGAGCCGCCGGACGAGCCTGAAGACCTCCTCCTTCGCCCCGACGTCGATGCCGCGCGTCGGATCGTCGAGGACGAGCACGCGCGCCCGCGAGCAGAGCCAGCGGGCGAGGACGACCTTCTGCTGGTTGCCGCCCGAGAGCGTGTCGATCAGCTGATCGAGCGTCGAGACGCGGATCGTCAGCTCGTCCACGTATCGCTTGGCCAGGCGCCGCTCCCGCGCGAAGTCGAGCACAGGCCCGCGGCTGACGGCGTCGAGCGACGCGAGGGTGACGTTGGCGGCGACGCTCATGCGCGGAACGATGCCCGCTGCGCGGTCCTCGCCGAGGTAGCCCATCGCGGCCGCGATCGCGTCGGCGGGCGAGTGGATCTCGACCCGGCGGCCGAGGAGCTCGATCGTCCCCTCGGTCGCCGGCTCGAGACCGAACAGCGTGCGCGCGAGCCGGGTGCGGCCGGCCCCGACCAGCCCGAAGACCCCGACGATCTCGCCGGCACGCAAATCGAGGTCGACCGGCTTGAGCCGGGGGAGGCGGGCGAGCCCGCGCGCGCGCAGCAGCACCTCGCCCTCGTGCCCGCGATCCCGGGCCGCCTCTCGGAGCTCGCTCTCGAGCGAGCGGCCCACCATCAGCCGCGCCAGGTGCGCCTCGTCTACCGCTTCTGCCTCGACGGTGTCGATCGTCCGCCCATCCCGCAGGACGGTGATGCGGTGCGCGATCTCGAGCACTTCGGAGAGCCGGTGCGAGACGTACACGATTGCGACGCCCTCGTCCTCGAGCCCGTGGATGACGTCGAAGAGCCGCCGCGCCTCGCGGTCGGAGAGCGCCGAGGTCGGCTCGTCGAGGAGCAGCACCCGGACCTCGTCCGCGAGGGCCTTCGCGATCTCGACGAGCTGGCGCTCGGCCATGCCCAGCTCGTCCACGCGGCGTCGCGCGTCCACGGCGAAGCCGATCCGGGCGAGGCGCCGGTCGGCCTCCGCTGTGACGCGCCGGCGGTCCACCGTCCGGATCCGCGTGAGTGGCCACCGGCCGAGGACGACGTTCTCGGCGATCGAGAGCGGGGGGACGAGCGAGAGCTCCTGGTAGACGATCCCGATCCCGCGCTCGCGCGCGCCCACGGGGTCGCCGAACGGGACTTCCCGCCCGTCGAGCGTCATCCGGCCCTCGTCCGGCACGACGGCGCCGGCCACCACCTTCATCAGCGTGGACTTGCCTGCGCCGTTCTCGCCCAGCAGGGCGTGTACCTCGCCGGCGCCGACCTCGAGGTCGACGCCGGCGAGGGCGAGCACGCCCGGGTAGGCCTTGCGGGCGCCGGTGACCCGGAGCAGCGTCAAGTGCCTACTTGCAGTCCGCCTTGATCTGCTCCCAGTCGATCTCGGGGAGCTCCGGCTCGGGGTAGAAGTCGTCCGCGTTGCCCTCCCAGACCGTCCGCGGCCTGATGTCCCACGTCTCCGGTACGTCCTGCCCACAGGCGAGCTGAACCGCGAACTGCGTGCCGAACCAGCCCCACTCCGGGAACCCGTGGTGGGTCTCGGCGATGAGCTTTCCGGCGCGGATCGCGTCCGTGGACTCGGGCGTCACGTCGTTCGTGAAGACCGCGACCTTCCCGTCGGCGGGCTCGGTCGAGCCGCCACTGTCGTCGAGGATGCCCTTCCGCTCGGCGGTCAGCATGGCGCCGAGGCCCATCTCGTTCGACGCCGCCCACACGAAGTCGAGCTGCGCCGGCGGGAAGCGGGAGTAGAACGTCTCGGCCGCCTTGATGCCCTTCTCGCGGTTCCAGTCGGCCGCGATCGGCTCGGCGAGGATCTTGATCCCGTCGAACCGGTCGGTCACCGCGTGGAAGCCGTCGAGCCGCTCCTGCGAGAAGAACGTCCCGGCGATGCCCTCGATGACGACGCCGTTGGCCTGGATCGAGCTTGCGTCCGCGCCCTCGTAGACGCTCTCCCACCACTTCAGGTCGAAGTAGCCGTCCTCCGGCTCCTCGACCTTCTCGCCGGCGCCGAGCACGCCGGGGCCGCCGAAGTAGTCGAGCACGGCGTAGGCCGAGACCGACGCCGCCTCCGAGTTGTCGAAGCCGATGTAGCTCGCGATTTCGATGCCCTCCTGCGGCTCGAGCAGGTTGACCATGATCACCGGGATCCCGGCCTCGTTCGCCTGCTGGATCGCCGGCTTCACCGCCTCGGTGTCCGCGGGCGAGATCGCGATCACGTCGACGCCCTGGGAGATGTAGTCCTCGAGGATCGCCAGCTGATCCGCGAAGGACGTGTGCGTGGCGGGCGAGCGGCTCAGCACCTTGACGTTGAACCCGTTCTCGTTCGCCTGCTCAGCCGCGCGTTCGAAGAAGTCCGTCGCCGTCTTGAAGACGCCCGTGATGTCGGGCGGCGTCCAGCCGATCACGATCTCCTCCGACGCGCGGCCGCTCGCTTCGGTCCCGTCCTCGGCCTGCGTGGTCTCGGCTGCCCCCTCATCTGCGTCGTCGTCTCCGCCGCACCCGGCAGCGACGAGCGACAGCCCGGCCGCCGCGACGAGCATCGCGATCAGCCGTACGAGCTTCCAGCTCACTCCACTCACCTCCTGACCTCCTTTCACACCGCCGTGTAGCCGCCGTCGATGACGATCTCGCAGCCCGTCATGAACGACGTTTCCTCCCGGGCGGCGAACACGATCGCCGCCGCAATCTCCTCCGGCCGGCCCAGCCGTCCCGCAAGACGGGTGGAGGCCAGCCGGCGCTCGTGCGCGTCCGGATCCGGCGCGCTCGCGATCGCCGCCTCCACGAGCGGCGTGCGCGTCGTCCCCGGGCAGACGCTGACCGCGCGGATCCCGTCGGCCGCCGAGTCGACCGCGATCGACTTCGTCAGCATCAGCAGCGCGGCTTTCGAGACGTTGTACGCGGCCTGGCCGGGTACTGCAACCAGCCCCGCCTCGCTCGAGACGTTCACGATCGTGCCGCCGCCTCCGGCCCGCATGACCGGAATGGCCGCCCGCGCGAGCAGCACAGCCGCGCGCAGGTTCAGCGCCATCAGCGCGTCAAACGCATCCGGCTCCGTCTCGTGCACGGGCGCGAGGAAGTGCGTCCCCGCGTTGTTGACGAGCACGTCGAGCCGGCCGGCGGCGCTTGCGCGCTCGACGAGGCGGTCCGGCGAGCCGGCCTCGGTCAGGTCGCACGCCGCGAACTCCCCGCCCGCGCGCCCGGCGACCTCGGCTGCCACATCCGCGCCGCGCGCCTCGTCCCGGCCGCACGCCAGCACCCACCAGCCGGCGTCGCCCAGCGCGAGCGCGGCCGCCCGGCCGATGCCGCTCGAGGCGCCGGTGACGAGCGCGACCCGCGTCATTGAATCCTCAGCGTCGACGTGCTCACGCCGGCCCGGGTCGCGATCTCCTCGTGCAGGACCTGCACCTCGATCTTCGTCCGGTCGGCTCGGTGCCAGGCCCGGTAGCACTCGAATGGGCGCCGCTCGTCCTGCCAGGATACGGACTCGACGAAGAGGACGGCCGCCCCGGGCTCGACGCCGAGCAGCGCCGCCAGCTCCTCCTCCGCATTGACCGCCTCGACCAGGCGCCGACCGCCGAGCACCGTCAGCGCCTCCCGTTCCTCGAGCGTGCGGTAGAGCGAGCCGTGCTCGAAGTCGGCCGAGAGGACCGTCTCGGCGAGGTGGGGCGGCAGGTGGTTGAGGACGTACATGACCGGCCACTCGTCGATGAAGCGGAGCCGCTCGAGCGTCACGCCGTCGGAGCCGGGCGGTAGCCCCAGCGCGTTCGACGCCCAGCGCGGCAGGAGCGCAACCTCCAGCCGAAGGACGCGCGACGTGACCTCGTGGCCGTGACGGACGGCCTCGTCGTAGAAGCCCTGGGCCGACTGGAGATGCCACGAGTTCGAGTGCGGGTCCGCGATGAAGGTCCCGCGGCCTTTCTCCTTGCGGATCTGCCCGTCGCTCTCGAGCTTCGCGAGCGCTTGGCGCACCGTCGTTCGCGAGACGAAGAAGCGCGCGCAGATGGTCGGCTCGGACGGGAGCCGGTCCCCCGGCGCGAGCCGGCCGGCGGCGATCTCCTCCTCGAGCAGCTTCTTCAGCTGGAAGTAGAGGGGGATCGGTGAGCGCCGGTCGATGCTGCCGGAGGGGAAGTTGATCGACTCAGTCATCCTGTCCGTACAGGATGACGACGCTACGATGCGCCGGCGGCCGTGTCAAGGCGGAGCGGTCGCTACCGCGGCCGGAAGGGCTCCGCCGCCTGTGCGAGTTCTGCGAACGTCGCGTCGTCGAGTTCGAGCGCGAAGACCTCGGCGATCACCTGCGTCCAGCCGTGGAGGAAGTAGAGCCAGCCGTCGTGGGCTTCGACGCCCTGCTCCCGCGCCTGGCGGAGGAAGTCCAGCTCGCCACGGTAGTTAAGCTCCCAGGCGACGACACCGTCCGGGAAGCTCGCGGCGTCGCGGACGGGCGAGCCGGGGAGATCCTTGCCGAGCCCGGTCGCGTTGACGACGAGCGAGCCGGGCGGCAGCGCGGCGAGCAGCGCGTCGGTCTCCTCGGTCGGCCGGTACTCGACCGCCCCGGCCGCGCCAAGCTCGGCGTGGATCTCGCGCAGCGTGTCGAGCGTGCCCGGGTCGGCGTCGGTGACGACGATGCGCGCGGGCGGCTCGCGCCGCGAGAGCAGGTGGACCGTGATCGCCGTCCCGGCGCCGCCGGCGCCGAGGCAGAGGACGTGGCCGGACGCATCCCAGTCGATCGCCGCGAGCGCGGCGCCGGCCGTGTCCGGGTCCTTGGCGAAGCCGTGCAGGGCCCCGGCGCGCTTCGCGATGCACGACACCTCGCGGCAGAGCCGCGCGTTGCGGTCGAAGCCGGCGAAGAGGTCGCCGGCGTGGCGGTAGATGTCCACCTTGTGCGTCGTGACGAGGGCTCCCCGTAGCCGCTCGTCGCGGGCGATCTCCGCCACGATCGACCGGAACGGCCCGGGCTTCGCCCGGACGGGGACATCACGCCCGACGATCTCGGCGTCGAGGCCGAGAATCCCGGCCCAGACCGGAAACAGGAGGTTGATGCTCGACCCGCCCGTGGACACGCCGAGGAAGACCAGGCCCTCCGTCACGGGAGCCGATCGTAATCGCATCCCTCGGAGGGGGTATGCGCGCCGGCGCGGAGCGCGCGAAGATCCGTCGAGGACGTGACCATCTGCGGCGCGTCGCGGCGAGCGAGGAGTCGACGATCGAGACTGCGGCAAGAAGACTCTCTGCGGAGGAATCGGCGACGCAGTGGACCGGACGCCTGCTACGCCTGGCGCACGAGCTCGCGATCTCGACGGAGCCGGCCCGGGCGGCCGACCTCGTCGCGCGCGAGTTCGCCGAGCTCTCCGGCGGCGGTCCGGCCGCCGTCTTCCTGACCGAGGCCGACGGCTCGCTCGCGCGCGCGGCCGCGGCGGGACCGTTCGACCCGCTGGCTCGGGGACTGCGCTCGCTGCTCCAGCGCTCCGTGGACGGAAAGCGCGTGCTCACGGCCGAGCACGACGAGCTCGAGCTGCTGTCCGACCTCGGCTGCCCCTGCGCAGAGGCGCTGGCGGCGCCCATCGCGTTCGAGGGCGACGTGCTCGGCGGCATCCTCGTGACCGTTCCCTCCGGGCGGCAGCTCGGCCTCCACCCGGGTCTGCTCGCCACCGTGGCCGACCTCCTGGCCGCGTCCGTCGTCAACGCCCGCAGGCTCGCGTCGACGATCGAGGAGGCACGCCGCGATCCGCTCACCGGCCTCGGGAACCACCGCTCGTTCCACGAGCACCTCGACGGGCTCCTGCACGGCGCCCTCGTGGCCGACGGCAAGCTCGGCCTCGTGCTGTTCGACCTCGACGACCTCAAGCGACTGAACGACGAGCACGGCCACGCCGCCGGAGACCGCGTGCTCCGCGAAGTCGCCGGCATCGTCCCGAACTCGTTTCGGATCGGCGGCGACGAGTTCGCGGTCGTGAGCGAACGAGGAACGGCGGAAGCGGCGCGCCTCGCCGACGAGATGCGCCAGGCGCTCGCGGCGCGCGGCGCAACCTGCTCCGCCGGGGTCGCGGGCTATCCGGACGACGCGCGGACGAAGGACGAGCTCGTCCACAAGGCGGACCTCGCGCTGTACGCGGCGAAGCGGGCCGGCAAGAACTCGGTGATGGCGTACGGCTCGGACCTCCACGGCGCGGCCGCGCGCTCGCGCCCCGAGGTCATGCGCGCCCAGCTCCACGAGCGCATGGGCCGCGCCAGCGTCCGCGACGCCGTCGTGCACGAGCTTGCCTCGGTGGCGACCGCGGTCCGGGCCCTCGGACAGGCGACGACCCTCGAGGCGATGCTGGACGCGGCGGCCCGGCACCTGCAGACCGTGCTCGGAGCGACCGCCTGCGTGATCTCGCGCCTCGACGGCGACCGCGTCTCCGACGTGGCGGTGCAGGCGCCCTGGGCGGTCGAGGAGGGCGGCGCCTATCTCCTCGAGGATTACCCCGAGACCCGGGCCGTGATCGACCGGGGCGAGCCGTGCTGCGTCTCGCTCTCGGATCCCGGCGTCGACGCGGGCGAAGCCTTCGTCCTGCGCCAGTTCAGGATGCACGCGAACCTGATGCTGCCGCTCCAAGTCGGCCCACGGCCGTGGGGATTGATCGAGGTGTTCGACGCCCGGAAGCGCGTCTTTGGACCGGCCGACGTCGGCCTGGCAGAGCTCGTCGCCGGCCAGATCGAGGCGCTGCTCGCGAAGTTCGAGCAGGGCGAGGCGATGCAGCGCCTCTACTACGAGACTCTCGGCTCGCTCTCGAACGCGCTCGAGGCAAAGGACGGCTACACGAGCCATCACGCTCAGGAGGTCGGCGACCTCTCGGTCGCCGTCGGCCGCCGGCTCGGCCTCGACGGCGAGGCGCTGAGCGCGCTCGAGTTCGGTGCGCTTCTGCACGACATCGGCAAGATCCGCGTCCCCGAGTCGATCCTGAACAAGCCGGGCCCGCTCACCGACGCGGAGTGGGACGTGATGCGAACGCACCCGGAGGCCGGCGAGCGCATCCTCGCCCCGATCGCGTCGCTCGCCGACGTCGTCCCGATCGTCCGCTCGAGCCACGAACGCTGGGACGGCCGTGGGTATCCGGACCGGCTCGCCGGCGACGCGATCCCGCTCGGCGCGCGCGTCGTCTCCGTCTGCGACGCCTACCGGGCGATGATCGAGCCGCGGCCGTACCGGGCCGCGCGCGATCGGGACTGTGCGCTCGAGGAGCTGCGCGCGAACGCGAGCACGCAATTCGATCCGGCCTGCGTCGACGCGCTGATCCGCGAGCTGCGCGAGCGCGAGCGCGGCAGCGTCCTGAAACTCCTCCGCCCGGATCACGTGATCCTGGACTCAACCGGCTGATCTGCGCTCGTAGAGCGTGACGGAGCCGTCGCGCGCCAGCTCGCGGAAGCCGTGCGCGACGAGCGCGCGCCGGGCCTTCGGCTCGCAGACGGCGCGGACGTAGGAGGTGGCGGCGTAGAGGCCGCCGTGGACGGCCACATAGCGGACTCCGAGCTCGGCGAGGAGATGCTCGCGCCCCCGCGTCCAGGCTCCGCAACCGAGCCCGCGCAGCTGACGCGCGACCCGGTCGGCGGGCCGCGGCGCCACCGTCGAGTAGCCGCCCGGGCGTTCCCGAGGGGCCTGCGCGGCGTAGTGCAGGTAGACGCTGCCGTAGTGCAGGTCCGGCCGGAAGACGGGGAGCTCGAGGAGGCGTCCGGACGGGGCGCGGCGCAACGCCGCGTACGCCGCGTTGCGCTCGTCCGCCCCGGCGGATCCGTAGAGCTCGACGCGCAGGTCGACCACGAGGACGCCGACGGCGAGCGCCGCGAAGAGAATCCCCTTGTGGCTCTGAGCCACAAGGTCGATGCGGATGCGGGCGATCGCGAACGCGACGAGCGCGGCCAGGGCGAGGCACGCGATCGGCATCAGCCGCTCGGGCACGCGCGGGTAGCGGAAGGGGGGCAACGAGTTCCACAGCAGCTCGTACGTGGGGAGGTTCGTGCCGAGCGCGAGCAGGATCGGCACCAGCGCGCCGAGCGCCAGCAGGAGGCCGAGGCCGAGACGCCGCGCGCCCAGCAGCGCGGCGAGGCCGGCCAGCGCGACGAGCGGCGTGATCCAGCCGAGGAAGACGAACTGCTCGAGCCCTTCACGAACGTGGCGAGAGACGAGATCCGCCCAGTCGGCCGAGTAGAAACGCACGGCCCCGAGCGAGCGCCCGCCGCTGGAGATCGAGCCGGCGATCGCGAGCTCGCGCACGAGCAGCCCCGCTGCGATCGCGGCGAGCGCACCGACGCCCGCACCGACGAGCTGCGTGCGCCGGCGCGTGCGGACGAGGGCGTAGGCGGCGAAGAACGGAATCGCGCCGAGTGCCAGATGCACCTGCCCGGAGAGGGGGATCGCGGTGAGCGCGGCGCCGCCCAGCACGAGCCAGCGCGACGGAGCGGCCCGAGCCAGCGATCGCTCGAACGCCCAGAGCGCCACCGGCAGAAGCGCCGAGATCGGCCCCAGCAGGTGGCCGGTGCTCTGGGCCACGCGGTAGGGCGCGAGTGCGAACGCGAGCCCACCCGCGACGGCGGCGATGCGTCCGACCCCGAGCTCGCGCAGCCACGCGCAGGCCGCGCCGCCGGCGAGGACATAGGACAGGAGCACGAACAGGTTCCAGGCGACGATCGGCCCGAAGGCGGCGTCGAGCGGCCAGTAGGGAAGGCCGAAGAGCCAGCCCAGGAGGTTCGCGACCCGGTCCGCCTCGGGCTGGAAGGAGTACGGGTCACGCCACGGTGCGTCGCCGCGGCCGAGCTGGTGCCCCACGAGCCAGAGGTTGTAGCCCGTCTGAAGATGGTCGCCGGGCGCCGCCTGCCCGTAGCCCGGCGCCGCCCGCGCGAGGAAGCTCTCGTTCGCGTGGCGGAGGGCCGGCCAGGTGGCGACCGCCGCGGCGGCCGCGAAGAGTGCGCAGGCTAGGCCGACAAAGCGCGCGCGGCCGAGAGCAGCTCGTCCATCTCCGGCACCTCGCTCCGCTCGTAGCGCCATGCGCCGCGCACCGTACCGCCCTCGTCGATCAGGAACGCAGCTCGCTCGGCCACGCCTCTCATCCCCCGGTAGTCGGCCTGGGTCGCCCCGAAGCCGTCGACCGCCTCGCCGTTCCAGTCCGAGAGCAGCGGGAAGTTGAGGTCGAGCACCTCCGTCCAGGCCACGTGCGAGTAGGCGGAGTCGCGGGAGATCCCGAACACGCGGACGCCCACCGCCTCGAACTCCTCGCTCCTGTCACGCAGGAGGCCCATCTCGTCCGTTCAGGTCGAAGACCAGTCGAAGAGGTAGAAGAGCAGGAGGATCGGCCCCTCGGCGAGGAGGTTGTGGAGCGACGCGATCTCGCGCGGGGCGGTCCAGACCATCGCGTCGGGGATGCGGTCACCAACGGAGAGCACGGCCGGACCCTACTGCGCCACGCTCACGACAGCATCGGCGTGACGCTGCAAGGCCCGCGGCGGGAGCGGGCCGGAGGGCAGCTCGACGACGAACGAGCTCGTGCCGGGGAAGCGGTGGTTCTGCCAGTTCGGAGCGGTTCCCCGCGGCCACCGGATCGCCCGGAAACGCTGTCCCGCGAGCCGCGCGTACCGTCGGGCGGCCGGGACGCTCCGGCCCCACGCGCGCACGAGCGCCTGCGGCTGGTGGAACCAGATCGTGACGGTCGGGCGCAGGCGCAGGATCAGCGTTCGGGCCAGCCGGGTCTCGGGCTCGGACCACGGGCGCGGTCCGGAGTACTGCGGGTCCCACCGCCTTCCGATCCGGCGCCACTCCGAGCCGAAGTTGCGGTTGAGGTCGACCCCGCGCCCGTTCTGGCGGTGCGCGCGGGCGAGCCCGTCGGGGTTGAGGTTCTGCACCACCCAGAGCTGAATGCCGGAGGGCGCGCCGGTCGCGAGCAGGCGCCGCGTCACGGCCATGCCGGCGCACTCGGTGCCGTGGATGCAGCCGACGACGAGCACTCGCTCCGGAGCGGATGCCTCGCCGAGGCGGTAGAGCCGGATCGGGCGGCCGAGCACCGAGCGCCCGAGCAGCTCGCGGGCCACGGGGCCGGTGCCGGGCGAGGAAGCCGGGAGCCGCACGTGCAGGTGCGTGTCGTGGTGTGCGAGCACCTGCACGATGCGGCGCGGACCCGTCAGCCCCGTCCGAGGGCCGACGAAGACCCGGCTCGCGCCGGCGCGTACGAAGCGGTCGACGAGCTCCTGGGCCAGGCGGCGGTCGATCTGCCGGTGCGACGCGGGAGCGCGCTCGCGGCCGTCCCGGCGCGGGTAGTAGAGGTCGACGTCGAGCCCATGCTGGTGGGAGACGTGGCCCGGCCGGCCGTACCGGATGCCGAAGTCGGCGCCGCGCGGCCGGCTCAGGTCGCCGACGCCGATCCGCGGCGCGTCGGGGTGCCCCGCGCCGAAGTCGGCGAGCACGCGCACGACGGTGCGGACGAGTC
>JBOHAW010000285.1:0-11136 GCA_050697975.1 Gaiellaceae bacterium | reverse complement strand
CGCCCGAGCTGCACGGGCTGCGCGTTCGGACCGGCTCGCCGCCGTTCGCCGGCGACCGCCGGCTGCTCGCGACGGTCAGCCCCGGGCGCGACCGGCTGCGCCGCCGCGCGATCGTCGGCTTCACGCTGCTCGCGCCGGCCGTCGTGACGATGGAGGCTCTGCGCACCGACACGATCCGCATCGGCAGGCCGGCCGGAGAGGTGATCTGGCGGGCGCGGAGGCGGCTCCGGGCTGGTGCCCACGAGCTCGTCTGGCAGCCGGGCCCCGACGTGCAGCCGCGGACGTACATCCTCCGCCTGATCGTCGCGAACCGCCGCGGCCGGCGCGTCTACGGCGGCGCCCGGCCCGAGCTCGCAGTGGACGCGCCGGTCGTGCGCGTCCAGGGGGTCGATGTCGCAACGGCGCGCCGGAGCTATGCGCCCGGCGAGCCCGCCGACCTGCTCATCGCCGCGGACGCCGCCACGCTGCGCGTGCAGGTCTTCCACTACGGCGGCAGCTCGCGGCCGGCCGACCGCGACCTGCGCACGAACGGGCTCGCCGTCACGCCGCCGGTGAGCGTCGACTGGCGGGCTCACCGCCACGCCCCGAGCCGGCTGCGCTTCCTGCGTGCGGGCGAGTGGCAGAGCGGCCTCTACTTCGTGCGCGTGACCGCGGACGACGGCCGCGTCGGCTACGCCCCGTTCATCCTCAGGCCGCGGCGGCTCGGCGCCGAGCGCGTGGCGGTCGTGCTCGCGACCAACACGTGGCAGGCGTACAACTTCCACGACGCGGACGGCGACGGCTGGGGAGACAGCTGGTACGTGAGCGACGCGACCCGCAGCGTCGACATGACGCGGCCCTACCTCGACTTCGGCGTGCCGTTTCGCTTTCGCGACTGGGATCTGACCTTCATCGCCTGGGCGAACCGCACCGGCAAACGCGTCGACTATCTCTCGGACGAGGATCTCGACGCGGCCGGCACCGGCGACAGGCTTCGCGCGGCCTACGACCTGATCGTCTTCCCGGGGCACGAGGAGTACGTCACGGCACGCGGATACGACGTCGTCCGGCGCTACCGCGACCTCGGCGGGAACCTCCTCTTCCTCTCGGCGAACAACTTCTTCTGGCGCGTTCGCCGCGACGGGCGGCGGCTGGTGAAGGAGCGGCTCTGGCGCGATCTCGGGCAGCCCGAGTCGGCGCTCGTCGGCACGCAGTACGTCGGTTCCGACCAGGGGCAGCGCCAGGGGCCATACGTCGTCACGGACGCGGACGCTGCGGGCTGGGTGTTCGACGGCACCGGCCTCGCGCCCGGCGGTGCCTTCGGACGGTACGGGATCGAGATCGACGCGAGCACGCCCGCTTCGCCCCCCGGCACACAGGTGGTCGCGCGCATCCCGGACCTGATGGGCGCCGGGCGCTCGGCCGAGATGACGTACTACGAGACGGCGGCCGGCGCGCGCGTGTTCGCGGCGGGGGCGCTCAACTTCGCCGCCTCGATCGACACGCCGCCGGTCACGCGCCTGGTCGAGAACGTCTGGGCACGCCTCGCGCAACCGTGAGGGAACCTTGTGGCTCAGAGCCACAAGGTCCGTGCAGGTGCCGTCCGCCGCGGGGCGAATACTGTGCGCCGATGACCCACGAAGCCCGCTGTGAGCGCACGGCCCGGCTCCTCTCCCAGCGGCTCGACGAGCTCGCCACGGCACTCGAGCGCGCCGGGGCGCCGGCCGAGCCGATGGGACGCCTGCTCGAGCTCGCCTCGGTGGCGACAATGCACGCCGTCAGCCTCGAGCTGCTGAGCTCCGAGCGCGCCTCCTCCATCTGGAGGACGGCCGTCGAGCAGCACCCCGTGCTCGAGCAGCTCGAGCCGGCGCAACGCCTGGCCGCCTAGGCGTACTCGTAGAAGCCGCGGCCGGTCTTGCGGCCGAGATGGCCGGCCTGCGCCATGCGGACGAGCCGCGGTGGCGGCGCCATGCGCGGCTCGCGCAGAGCCTCGTAGAGCGCCTCGGACGCGTGCACGTGCACGTCGATGCCGACGAGGTCGACGAGCGCGCACGGGCCCATCGGCCAGCCGGCGCCGCTCTTCATCCCGGTGTCGAGATCCTCGGGCGTCACGCGGGCCTCGTCGAGCACCCGGATGCAGTCGTTCAGGAGCGGGATGAGGACGCGGTTGACGACGAAGCCGGGCGTGTCGTTGCACCGGATCGGCGTCTTCCCGAGCCGCTCGCCGAAGGCGTACGCCGCCTCGAACGCCTCGTCGGACGAGACGCCGGTGCGGACGATCTCCACGAGCGGCATGAGCGGAGCCGGGTTGAAGAAGTGCATGCCGACGACCCGCTCGCGCCGCTCCGTCGCGCCGGCGATCTCGGTCACCGAGAGCGCCGACGTGTTCGTCGCGAGCACGGCCCCGGGGCGCGTGATCCGGTCGAGCTCGGCGAAGAGCTCGCGCTTCGGCCCGAGCTCCTCGACGATCGCCTCGATCACCAGGTCGCACCCGGCGAGGTCGCCCACGTCGGTGGTGAGGGTCAGCCGCTCGACGGCTGCGTCGCGCTCCGCCTGCTCGAGCGTGCCCTTCTCGACCTTCCGGGTGAGGAAGTGCGCGATCTTCTCGCGGGCGCCCTCGCCGAGCTCGGCGGTCACCTCGCGGCCGACGGTCTCGACGCCGGCCTCGATGCAGAGCTGTGCGATCCCGGCGCCCATCGCGCCGAGCCCGACGACTCCGACCTTGCCGATCTCCATGGCGCGCGATCCTACTCGGGCTTTCGCCCGAGCAGCCACAGGAAACGCGCTGCGCCCTGGTCGGGCTCCTCGATCGTCTCGACCTCGTCGGCCGCGATCTCGAAGCCGGCCGCCCCGAGCAGGCGCCGGCTCCCGTCCGCGCCGAGGCTGCTGAAGAACATCGGCACGCCGAGCCAGTCGTCCTCGACGGACTCGTGTGCGTCCGACACGCCGTACGAGGCGAGGAAGAGACCTGCGGGCCGGAGCCAGGCGAAGATGCGCGGTATCAGCCGGCGCAGGTCGTCGTGGGGCACGTGGTTGAAGACGTAAAGCGCGACGACCGCGTCGAAGGAGCCGGGGGCGAAGACGACCTCTGCCAGGTCAGCCTGGAGAAAGGTGGCGCCGGGAACCCGCTCGCGGGCACGCCGCACCTGCTCCGCCGAGATGTCCACGCCCGTCAGGCGGCCGCGCTCGGCGAGCATCCGCGTCGAGCGCCCGCCGGCGCCGGCGCCGAGCTCGAGCACGTCCGGCCGCTCCGGCAGCAGCCCGAGCAGCTCCTCCACCCGCTCGAGCTGCATCGAGCCGGTGATGCCGCGCTGCCACTCGGAGAAGCGGTCGGCCATGGCGTCGTAGCCGGACTCGACGAGCCGCTTCGGATCGCAGTCCATGCGATGACGACCGAGGGACGAGGTGCTCGACCGGAGCGGCCGACCCTAGAGCCGCTCGATCACGGCCGCGATCGCCTGGCCGAAGCCGATGCACATGCAGGCGACGCCGTAGCGGCCGTCGCGGCGATCGAGCTCGTTGAGCAACGTCGCGGTGATCCGCGCGCCGGTCGCGCCGAGCGGGTGGCCGAGCGAGATGCCGCCGCCGTTCGGGTTGACGTCTCCGGCTTCCCAGCGCTCGCGGAGCCCGGTATCCGCCAGGAACTGGAGCGCGACGGAGGCGAAAGCCTCGTTGACCTCGATCACGGAGACGTCGTCCCAGCCGATGCCCGCCTTCGCCAGCGCCTTCTCGCACGCCTCCGGGTTCCCGTGCAGCATGAGCGTCGGATCGACGCCGGCGAGGCCGAACGAGACGAAGCGCGCTCGCGCCTCGAGCCCCAGCCGCGAGGCCGCACTCTCCGACGCGATCAGGACGCCCGCCGCCCCGTCGACGATCGACGACGAGTTTCCCGCCGTCACCTTGCCGTCCGGGATGAACGCCGGCTGGAGACCGGCGAGCGCCTCGAGCGTCGTCTCGCGGCGGACCGCCTCGTCCGTGTCGAAAACGACGCCGGTGTGCGGATTGGTGAGGTCGATCGGGACGATCTCCTTCGCGAACCGGCCCTCGTCGATCGCGCGCGCCGCCCGCATGTGCGACTCGTACGAGAAGGCGTCGAGCTCCTCGCGCGAGAGGTTCCACTTGTCCGCGATCAGCTCCGCCGAGGTGCCCTGCATCACGATCTGGAAGCGGTCGGTCACCTTGTCGGAGAACGAGCCGTTGTTCGAGCCCATCGGGACTCGCGACATCATCTCCACGCCCGCCGAGATCACGAGGTCGAGCTGGCCCGACCAGACCGCGGCGGCGGCGTTGAAGTTGGTCTGCATCGACGAGCCGCACTGGCGGTCGACGGTCGTCCCGCACACGCTCACCGGCCAGCCCGCGGTGAGCGGGACATTGCGCCCGATGTTCCACGCCTGCTCGTCGACCTGGGTGACGCAGCCGAGCTGGACGTCTTCGATCTCGCCCGGATCGAGGTCGTGGCGCCCGACGAGCCCGTTCAGGACCTGAGCGGCGAGCTCGTCGCCGCGGATCGAGGCGAGCGTGCCGTTTCGCTTCCCGATCGGCGAGCGGACGGCGTCGACGATGAGGGCTTCGGTGGCCATCGACTCTCAGAACGATTGTACGCGCGGGCCATTGCCGAGCCGAGGCAGGGCGGGCATAGACTTCGGTCATGGCCGCGACCGCCGCCGAGCACAAGCTTCTCGTCGCGGGCGAATGGCTCGAGACGGGCGAATGGATCGAGATCCGCTCCCCGTACTCCGGCGACGTCGTCGGCCGGGTGCCGCGCGCCGGAGCCTCCGAGACGCGCCGCGCGATCGACGCCGCCGAGGAGGCGATGCGCGAGCCGCTTCCCGCCCATAAGCGCGCTGAGATCCTCGTCCGCGTGGCGGGCCACCTGGGTCGCCGCCACGACGAGTTCGCGCGGACGATCTCCGAGGAGGCCGGCAAGCCGATGAAGGCAGCGCGCATCGAGGCCGGGCGCGCGATGTCGACCTACACGATGGCGGCCGTGGAGGCGCGCAAGCTCGCAGGCGAGATGGTCCCGATGGACGCGTCGCAGGCCGGCGAGGGCAAGCTCGCGTTCACGCTGCGGCGGCCGATCGGCGTCGTCGGAGCGATCAGCCCGTTCAACTTCCCGCTCAACCTGGTCGCGCACAAGCTGGCGCCGGCCCTGGCCGCCGGCTGCGCCGTCGTCCTGAAGCCGGCCTCGCAGACGCCGCTGTCCGCCCTCCTGCTGGCCGAGCTCGAGACGGAGGCCGGGCTGCCGCCGGGCTGGCTGAGCGTGCTCGTCGGCCCGTCCGCGGAGATCGGCGACGTGCTCGTCGAGGACGAGCGCGTCAAGCTGCTCACGTTCACGGGCTCGGGGCCCGTCGGGTGGAAGCTGCGCGAGCGCGCCCCACGCAAGCGCGTCAATCTCGAGCTCGGGAATGCGACTCCGGTGATCGTCGACGCCGGCGCCGACCTCGACGACGCGGCCGCCAAGCTCGCCGGGCACGCGTTCTCCTTCGCAGGCCAGAGCTGCATCTCGGTACAGCGCATCTACGTCGACCGCGGCCTCTACGACGCCTTCCTCGAGCGCTTCGTGCCCAGGGTCGAGGCGCTCCGGCTCGGAGACCCGCTGGACGAGGAGACCGACGTCGGGCCCGTGATCGACCGGGACGCACGGGATCGCATCCTCGAGTGGATCGACGAGGCGCGCAGCGCGGGCGCCGAGATCCTCACGGGCGGGGAGCTGGCGGGCGAGCTGATCCGCCCGACGGTGATCGCGAATGCCTCGCCCGAGCTCCGGGTCTCGTGCGAGGAGGTGTTCGGCCCGGTCTGCACGGTCACGCCGACCGGCTCGCTCGACGAGGCGATCGCGCTGGCCAACGGCACGCGCTTCGGGCTCCAGGCCGGGATCTTCACCGGCAGCATCGACTCGGCCCTGCGGGCGGCTCAGGAACTGGAGTTCGGCGGCGTCACGGTCAACGAGGCGCCGACCTTCCGCGCCGACCAGATGCCATACGGCGGCGTCAAGGACTCGGGCAACACCCGCGAAGGCCCCGCGTACGCCGTCCGAGAGATGACGGAAGAGCGGCTCGTCGTCCTCGATCTCCCGTAGATGCGTGAGCCGCCCCCGGCGGCGCGCCAATTCCGGTCAAGCATCTAGGCTCCAGTCCATGGCGCGCCCGTCGCTCCTCGCCGCCTTCCGCCGCTCCCCGTCGGAGCAGCCCCAGGATGCCGCCCAGCCCGCGCAGCACGCGCCGAAGCGCGTGGCACCGCCGGCGAGCGAGCTCCGCCGCGAGCGCCGGCTGCTGCTGCACACGCGCGAGGACCGGATCCGCGACCTGGGCGGCGTCGTGCTCGAGATGTTTCGCCGCGACGACTTCCGCGAGAGCCTGCTCTACGACCTGTGCGCCGAGATCGCAGGCCTCGAGGGGCGTCTCCGCGAGCTCGACATGCTCCTCGACGCGAGGCGTCCGCCGGCCGCGCGCTGCGAGTGCGGGGCACCACTCTTCTGGGGCGCTCGCTTCTGCGCCAGCTGCGGCCGCTCGGTCGGGACCGAGTAGGTCTAGTGGCGACGCCGACCGTGCCGCCTGCGGGGCCGACGCGCGAGGACACCCGTGCCGCCGCGCCCGCGGATGACTGCCCGCGGTGCGGGGCGGCCTGCGCGCCCTTCCAGGAGTACTGCCTGGAGTGCGGACAGCGCCTTCCGGTCGAGCCGCGCGACATG
Source organism: Gaiellaceae bacterium (assembly GCA_050697975.1). Classification (GTDB taxonomy): domain Bacteria; phylum Actinomycetota; class Thermoleophilia; order Gaiellales; family Gaiellaceae; genus JBOHAW01. The sequence goes on along the minus strand of JBOHAW010000285.1, from coordinate 4,463 downwards.
CGCAGCGCGCTCTCGGCCGCGACCGGACGCCGAGGCGCCTGGTACGGCGGCGAGTGGGTCTGGCCCGTGCTCGTCGCGCTCCTGGTGGCGATCCTCGCCGCCGCGGGAGTGGTGGCGATCCAGGCCACCCGCGACGGGACGAGCGAGCCCTTCTTCGAGGCGATCGAGCCCCCGGCGTCGCCTCCGGCGACCGAGACCGGCGCCGGGACGGTGCCGACCACGACCGAGCCGGCGGTGACGCTGCCCGAGGAGGAGACCGAGCCCACCGAGACCGAGCCTCCGCCTCCGCCTCCGCCGCCCGGCCGGCTGACCGCGTGGCCCGCCGCTCGCAACGGCTTCACGGTCGTCCTCGCCTCCGTCCCGACGGGCGGACGCCCCGCGGCGACCAGGAAGGCGAAGGAGGCGAGCGACGCCGGCCTGCAGCGCGTCGGCATCCTCAACTCGTCGCGGTATCCGAGCCTCCACCCCGGGTATCTGGTCGTCTTCAGCGGTGTCTACGCCTCGCGGGCCGAGGCCGAACGGGCCATTGAAACTGCGCGCGCGAGCGGATACAACGACGCGTACGCCGCCGAGGTGGCCCGTTAGCCCGCAGGTGTAAAGATCTGCGCGACGGGAAGACCGTGGCGGGGTGCACCCTCGAGCTACGGGAGACGTTCACAGGAAAGGCAACGGAAACGCGGACTTTGTAACACTGCTCCGGTCTGTATAGACTGCGGCTGGCGAGAGCGCGTCTGAGACCCTAACGCGGTATTTACAAAGCTTTCTCGGCCCTTAACAACGCACTGGCATAGTGGATATGGAACCGCACACCCTCCGACTTCAGGGCTGTATGTATCAGTACTCGCGAGCGATATATCGCTCGATTAAAGACCGTATCGACCCCTATTCGGACCATGAGACGCAGCTGGAGTCGCGTCGCGCGGTGCTGTGGGCGTGCGAGCAGACGATGGAACGGCTCGCCAAGGACCCGCTCTACTTCGCGAAGCCCGATCGCGCGCTCTTCCAGGACATCCGGCGCTACTTCCCCATCACCGCGCAGGCGCAGGTCGCGTGGGCGGTTCAGGAGGGCATCTCCGCCGCGGTCTCCTTCATCGAGGACCAGATCGAGGCGGGCGCGCTCGACGGAGGTGTCGCGCGGTGCCGCGCGACCACGCGAAAGGGCAAGCCGTGCCAGCGCACGCCCCTGCCCGAGCGCGACTACTGCCCCTCGCACCAGCACCTCGAGCACTCCGTCGCCGCCTGACGGTCCGCGCCTGACAGGCGCGACCCCGGCGCGCACCGGCCGATAAGCTCGCGGGTCTGTCGCACGATACGGACAAGCTGATCCGGCAGCTCTCGCTCGTCGCCTTCCTGATGGCCGAGCGGCGCCCGCTGTCCGCCCGCGACGTGAAGGGGAACGTCGAGGGCTACTCGGAGATGTCCGACGAGGCGTTCGCACGGCGCTTCTACTCCGACCGTGCCGAGCTGCTCGGCCTCGGCGTCCCGCTCCACTCCCAGCGGGACGAGTTCACCGGCGAGGAGCTCTACACGCTTCGCTCCGAGCAGTACTTCCTGCCTCCGCTCGAGCTGACGGACGAGGAGCTCGCCGCCCTGCAGACGTGCTTCTACCTGCTCGAGGGGAAGTTCGCCTACGCGGAGCCGCTGCGCCTCGCCCTCCAGAACCTCGCGCTCGGCCGACCCGGATTCGCGGAGGCGCCGACCCAGACAGCCGTCCGCGTGGAGATGCTCGACCCGGACTACACGCCCGAGATGCCCGGCCGCCTGGGCAAGCTCGAGGGCGCGATCTCGAAAGGGCGGACGGTGAGGTTCTCCTACCTGGCGATGAGCACCGGCGTCGAGGCCGAGCGCAGCCTCAACCCGTACGCGCTGCTGCCGGAGCGGGGCGTCTGGTACGTGATCGGGCACGACCTCGATCGAGAAGACATCCGCACGTTCCGCGTGTCGCGTATCCGCGGGGACATCCGCTTCGCGACGCGTCGCGAGCGCGACTTCCGCATCCCGGCCGAGTTCGACGTGGACGAGTTCCGCGACCGGCCGGACTGGCAGATCGGCGACGTGCTCGGCGAGGCCCGCATCGAGGTCGCCCCGGCCACGGCCTGGTGGGTGGAGCGCACCTTCGGCCGCCGCAGCCGGCTCGAGGACGACGTGTTCGTGACGGAGTACTCGAGCCTGCCGCTGCTCGCCTCCTGGATCCTCCGCCAGGACGGCCGCGCCGTCCCGGTCGAGCCGAGAGGACTGCGCCAGGAGGTGGCCCGCGGGCTCCGGCTGATCCGCGACCGTCACGCCGGCCGGCCGTCGGAGATCGCCGCCGAGGAAGCGGTCCCCGAGGGCGAGGCTGCCGGGGAGCCCCCCGCCGGCCCTGTCGCGCCCGAGCGCTTCGCCGTCCTCCAGGCCCTGCTCGCCTATCTGCTCGCGGCCTGTGGCGAGGACCGGAACGCCGTGATCGGAGCGGCGGAGCTGATCGAGCGCTTCCACATCCCGCCCGAGGCGCTCGAGGAGCACCTCTCGCTGCTCAATCTCGTCAACTTCGGCGGCGGCTGCTACACGGTGTACGCGGAGCTCGACGGCGACACCGTGCGCGTGGACAAGGAGCTGTACGGCGACACCTTCCGCTCGGCGCCGCGGCTGACGCCGCTCGAGGCGCGCGCGATCCGGCTCGCGCTCGAGTTCGTGGGGCCGATGATCGCGGCCGACGCGCACTCTCCGCTCCTGCGCGTGCGCCGCAAGCTGGAGGAGACCTTTGGAGCGTTCGAGCTCGCGCAGACACCGGAGCCGCACGAGGGTGCGGACGAGGAGAGCCTGGTCGCGATCCTCAGCGAGGGCGCCCGCGAGCAGCGGATCGTCGAGTTCGAGTACCTCAAGGAGGGCGAGGACGCGTCTTCCACCCGCCGGGTCGAACCCTACAAGCTGGAGCGCCGCCTGCCGTTCTGGTACGTCCATACCTGGGACCGCACGAGCGAGGCCGAGAAGAGCTTCCGTCTCGATCGCATGCGCGGCGCGGAGCTCACCGGCGAGCGCTTCGAGCCGCGCGAGGGCTTCGAGCCGCGCGGGCTGCGCGATGCACGGACGGCGCGCGTCTGGTACTCGCAGGCGGTCTCGCGGCGCCAGGTCGAGCGCGGCGCGCGGCCGCTCGCCGACGGCACTGCGCTCGCGGAGCAGCCGGTCGGCAGTCCCGAGTGGCTGGAGGGCGAGATTTTCTCCTTCCGCGGCGAGGCGGTCGTCCTGGAGCCGGACGATCTACGGCGCCGGATTGCCGCCCGCGCGGCCGAACTCGCCAAGGAGCTCGGGGTCTCGCGCATCAGAGCCTAGGACTGCGAGCGCAGGCAGCGCGAGCGTGAAGGTGGCGCCGCGTTCCGGCATCGAGCGCACCTCGAGCGAGCCGCCGTGCGCCTCGGCGATCGAGCGCGCGATGAAGAGGCCGAGCCCGGTGCCGGGCTTTCCGGGTCCGCTCGACTTGGCACGGCCGAACTTCTCGAAGATGAGCCTCTGCTGCTCGCGCGCGATGCCGGGCCCGCTGTCGGCGACGTCGACGAGCACGCGGCCGCCGTGCTCGTAGACGGCCACGGTGACCTCTCCGCCCACCGGCGAGTACTTGACGGCGTTGTCCACGAGATTCGCCAGCACCTGACGCAGGCGCTCGGAATCGCCGCGAACAGGCGACACTGGCCCGCGTACCTCCGCGGACACCTGCACCTCGTCCTGGCCGATCGCGGCCGCGGCACACGTTTCCCGCGCGAGGGCGGCGACGTCGACGTCCGTGAAGGCGTAGCTGAACGTGCCCGCCTCGATGCGCGAGGTGTCGAGCACGTCGTCGATCAGCGCAGCCAGCCGGCTCGTCTCGTCGGCGATGAGCGCGAGGAAGGACTCTCGCTGATCGGGCGCGAGCTCGCGCCAGCGCTGCTGTAGCGTCCGGGCCGAGCCGATCACCGCCGCCATCGGGCTGCGGAGCTCGTGGGACACCAGCGAGACGAAGTCTGCGCGCAGCGCCGAGAGCCGGCGGAGCTCTTCCACCGTGCTGCGCTCCGACTCGTAGGCTCGGATGTTCTGCACCGCCGCGGCCACGAACCTGCCCAGCAGCGTGACGAGCTCCACCTCGGCGGCCGTGAACGCACGCGGCTCGAGGCGGGCGACGGACAGCATGCCGATCGCGCGCGGCCCGGCCAGGAGCGGGGCGATGAGCTCCGAGCGCAGTCCGAGGTCGAGCAGCGCCTCGTCCTCGGGGTAACGGCGCTCCTCGAGGTCGTCCCGAACGACGGTTCGACCGAGGAGCGCGTCCGCGAGCACCGATCCGGCCACCGGTCGACTCGTTCCGGGCGGGAAGACCGTCCCCGCGCCTCGGCCGGCGGTGGCCATCACCTGCGCGTGGCCGCCCTCGGAGAGCACGATCGCGGTGCGCTCGAACGGCACGAGCCCGCGGAGCTCGCGGATGAAGGCAGCGAAGGCCTGCTCGATTTCGAGCGACG
>JBOHAW010000284.1:0-4635 GCA_050697975.1 Gaiellaceae bacterium | reverse complement strand
GATCCAGGTCGAGCTCCCGGGTGAGCAGCACCTTCGTGGTCGAGTAGGCGAGCGCCGGGCCGTCGGCGAGCCGGCGCGCGAGCGCTCCGGCCGCAGCGGGGAGCTCGTCGTCGGCGACGACCTGCGTCGCCAGGCCCAGCTCCACCGCGCGTTCCGCCGAGAGCTCGTCGCCGAGCAGGAGCAGCTCCATTGCGCGGCCGAAGCCGACGAGGCGCGGCAGGAGATAGGCCGAGCCCATGTCCGCGCCGGCAAGCCCGACCCTCGTGAAGAGAAAGGCGAACGACGCCGAGCGCGCCAGCAGACGGAGGTCGCTCGCCAGCGCGAGCACCGAGCCCGCCCCGGCGGCGACGCCGTTGACGGCCGCGACGATCGGGAGCGGACACTCGCGCATCGCCTTGACGACTGCGCCGCTCATCCGCGTGAACTCGAGGAGCTTGGCGGCCGGCCTCCGCTGGAGCTCGCCGATGATCGCCTCCACGTCCCCGCCGGAGCAGAAGCCGCGTCCGCGACCGGTGAGGACGAGCACGCGCGCGTCGCCGCGGTGGGGCAGCTCGCCGAGCAGGTCGCGCAGGTCGGCGTAGACGTCGAAGGTCAGCGCGTTCAGCTTCTCGGGCCTGGAAAGCGTCAGGGTCGCCACGCCGTCCTCGACGGCGAGCTCGAAGTTGTTCCAGCGCTCGGTGAAGCCCGCTGACGCCCGGAACGGGCTCATGCCTGGATCCCTCCTCCGTCGAGGACGAGCGTCTGCCCGTTGACGGCGACGGCCTCCGGCGCGGCCAGGAACGCGACCGCGAACGCGACCTCGTCCGGCTCGAGCATCCGCCCCAGCGGCGTGGAGGCGGTGAGCGTGGCCTCGACCTCGTCCTCGCTGCGCTTGGTCGCGGCCACGATGTGCGCGATCGAACGGCGGGTCATGTCGGTCTCCACGTACGTGGGACAGACTGCGTTCGCCGTGACGCCGGTGCCGGCCACCTCGGCGGCCACTGCTCGCATGAGGCCGACGGCCGCGTGCTTCGAGGCTACGTACGCGGCGGTGTAGCGAAAGCCGACGCGGCCTGCGGTCGACGCGACGGTCACGATGCGACCACTCCCGCGCTCGATCATGCCCCCGACGACCGCTCGCGTGCAGAGGAAGGCACCGGTCGCGTTGACGTCGAGCAGCGCCTGCCAGTCGTCGAGCGTCGTGCGCCCGAGGGGGGCGCTCGTGGACGCGCCGGCGTTCACGATCAGCACGTCGACTTGACCGACGCGCTCGAAGAGCGCGGCGACCTGCTGCTCGTCCGTGACGTCGCAGACCTCGGCTGTGGAGGCGTCGGTCGCCTCGAGCGCCGTCCGGTCGCGGCCGACGGCCACGACGTGCTCGCCGGCAGCGGCGAAGCGAGCGACGACCGCCCTCCCGATGCCCTTCCCGCCCCCGGTGACGACGACCACGCGTGGGTCGGCGTTCACGCGGCGGCCTCGAGCTCGGCGCGCAGCGCCCGGCGGTCGATCTTCCCCGACGGCGTCTTCGGCAGCTCCGCAGCGAAGCGGACGTCGCGCGGGTACTTGTGCGGAGACAGGTGCGCGCGCACGTGATCCTGCAGGGCCGCGGCCAGCTCCTCGGAGCCGGCGACGCCTGCGCGCAGGACGACGTGGGCCCGCGTCAGCGTCAGGCCCTCCTCCTCATAGCCGACGACCGCGCACTCGACGACGTCCGCGTGTGAGATCAGGCAGTGCTCGATCTCGGCGGGTGTGACCCAGATGCCGCCGACCTTGATCAGCTCGTCGCTGCGGCCGCGATACCAGAAGAACCCGTCGGGGTCGCGGACGAAGAGATCGCCCGTCTTCACGAGGTCGCCGCTGAACGTCTGTTTCGTTTTCTCGTGCTCGTTCCAGTAGAGGAGCGCGGCCGTGTCTCCCTCGATCCAGAGCGTCCCCACCTCTCCGTCGGTCACCTCATGCCCCTCCTCGTCCACGACGCGGGCACGGTAACCCGGCACGACCTCGCCGACGCTCCCCGGTCGAACGCGTCCGGGACGGTTGGAGATGTAGATGTGGTAGGCCTCGGACGAGCCGATCCCGTCGAGAACCTCGACTCCGAACGTCGCCCGCCAGCGCTCGTAGAGCTCCCGCGGGAGCGCCTCACCGGCCGAGGTGCAGAGGCGCAGGCAGGAGAGGTCCTGCCCTGCGGCGTCGGGGTGGGCGACCATCGCCGCCATCATCGTCGGTACCTGCACGAGGATGCTGGGCCGGTGTCGCGCGACGAGCTCGAAGATCCCCTCCGGCGTCGTCCGCTCGGGGAAGACGATCCCGGCTGCGCCGACGCCGAACGGGTACAGCGCCGCCAGATCGCGTGCGTATCCGAAAAAGAGCTTCGGGACCGGCAGTACGAGGTCGTCCTCCCGGATTCCCAGCACGCCGCGCGCGTACCAGTCGAAGCTGAGCAGCGGGCTGTGCTGCGGGTGCACGGCTGCCTTGGGGAGGCCGGTGCTGCCCGTCGTGAACTTCCAGATCGCGATGTCGTCGCGCGTGGTCGGCGCCGGCTGGAGCTCGTCCGGGGCACCGGCGGCGAGCGCGTCGAAGGAGGCCTCCCCGGGGCGGAGCTCCTCACCTGGGCCGACGACGAGCACGTGACGGAGCCAGCGGCTCGAGACCGCCGCCTCCCGCACCCGCTCGAGCGTCGTCCCATCCGCGACCACCACGCTCGCGCGCGTGTAGTCGAGGTAGTAGGCGTAGTCCTTCGGCTGCAGGAACGTGTACGCCTCGGCCGTCACGGCGCCGATCTTCTGCGCGCCGTACCAGAGCGCCACGAGCTCGACGCCGTCGGCCAGGACGAGCAGCACGCGCTCCTCGGCGCGGACACCCAGCTCGCGGAGGACGTTGCCGCTCCGGTTCGTCAACGCCGCGAGCTCCGCGTACGTGGTCGCGCCGCCCGGCCCGACGAGGGCGGTGCGGGCGCGGCGGCCCTCCTCGACGTTGCGGTCGACGAAGTAGCTCGCGAGGTTGAAGGCGCGCGGGACGTCCTCGTAGGTCATCACTCTCGGGCAACCTCCAGGACGAGCTCCACGAGCATGTCGGTGAGCGTCTCGAACGTTCGCTCCCCCTCCCCGGCGGTCGCCTCCGCAGGAGCGCCGCAGTACGCGCGGTCCATTCCCATGGCCATGAAATCCGTCTGTCCGGCGGCGATCGCGGCCGGCATGTCGATCATCTTCGATTCGAGGGTCTCCATGCGCTCGCGTCGCACGAGCCCAGGCTCGTCGGCGAGGACGAGCGACGTCTCGTAGCGGCCGGCATGACCCGAGCCGGAACGGAACTCGTCCGTCAGGCGATCCGCGTTCTGCCGCCGTGTCAGGTCGAGGAGGCGGACGCAGCCGCCCAGCTCCTCGACAGCCTCGCGCAGCGTGCGCACCTGCTCCGGCTCGAAGTGGTTGTTCACGAGCACGATTCGCGGGAAGCCCTGCGCGGCGAGCGAGCGGCAGATCTCGGCGACGAGCGCGCGCAGCGTGGCCTCACTCACCGAGACGGCGCCGGCGAAGGCGGCGCCGTAGCGGGTAACGCCGTAGGCGAGCGGGGGGAGGACGAGGGCGTGGACGTCCGGGTCGTTCTCGAGCCGCTCGGCCGCCCGTCCGCAGATGCCGAGCGAGATGAGCGTGTCCGTCTCGAGTGGTGCGTGCGGCCCGTGCGGCTCTGTTGCGCCGAGCGGGAGGAGGAGCACCGTCCGCCGCTCGTCCTCCAGCAGCGCCTCGACATCGGGGTAGGCGAGGTCTGCGAACTCGGTCACGAGGGAACCTGGGCCCGCTCGACGAGCTCGGGCGACGCAGCGAGCTCGCTTTCGAGGCGGGAGGGAGGGAGGTCGAGGATGCAGAGGTCGCCCCGGCCGGCGCCGACGATCGTGTTGACGTCGTCCGGCGTCGTCAGGTGGCCGCCGACGAGCGTCGGCACCCGCGCCTCGGCGCGGACGCGGTCGCTCAGCGCGGTCAGGAACCCACGGCGATACTCCGGCCGACCCCCGGCGATGGTCTGGCCGGCGACCGTGTGCACGAGGTCGCAGCCGTGCTCGGCCATCGTGCGGGCGATCGCGATCCCCTCGTCCACGGGAACGCCGCCGCGGGCCCAGTCGGTGACGGACAGGCGGACGGCGAGGACACCGTCCCAGGCGCGGCGGACGCCGTCCAGCACCTCGAGCGGGAAGCGGAGTCGGTCCTCGCCGTAGACGTCGGTCCGGCGGTTGCTGAGCGGCGAGAGGAAGCTTGCGAGCAGATAACCGTGGGCGAAGTCGAGCTCGAGGATGTCGACGCCCAGCTCCGCCGCCCGCGCCGCCGCTGCGATGAAGTCCTCACGTACCGCCGCCATGCCGTTCTCGTCCAACTCCTGCGGGACGGTGCTGAACGGGCCGTAGGGGAGAGGCGAGGCTGAGACGAGCTCCCACCCGTCGCGAAGCGGGACGTCCACGCCGATCGAGCGGGGACGGCACGCTCCGCGCCGGCCGGCGTGGCCGAGCTGGAGCGCGACGGGGCGAGCCGCGGGCGTCCAGTCGCCGATCGTCGGCGTGTCGGGCGTGATCCGGCCCTCGGGGGAGACGGCGACGAAGCCGCTCAGGACGAGCCCGGCCCCGCCCGGGGACGCGTCAGGCCGGAAGACCGCCCGGTTCTCCAGCTT
>JBOHAW010000283.1:0-4736 GCA_050697975.1 Gaiellaceae bacterium | reverse complement strand
CGCTTGCCCCTCGCGCCCTGCGCAGACAGCTCCTGGCGAATCACGCGCAGCGGCAGGAACTCGTCGCGCTGCAGCTGCAGGATCGTGCGCAGGCGCTCGACGTCGTCCTCGCTGAAGAGCCGGTAGCCCCCCTGGGTTCGCCGGGGCGTGAGCAGACCCTGGTCCTCGAGGTAGCGGATCTTGGAGATCGAGATGTCGGGATACTCCGGCTTGAGTCGGCGGCACACCGTTCCGATCGTGAGCAGGCGCTTTCCCTGAGCGGGCGCCGCCTGCGGTGTCGTCGTGGCCGCCATCATCCGAGGAAGGTCATCCTGTATTTGCCGATCTGAACCTCGTCGCCGTCCGCGAGCCGTCCCGACTCGATGCGCTTGCGGTTCAGGAACGTACCGTTGAGGCTGCCCTGGTCCTCGATGTAGTAGCCGCCGTCGCGCTCGACGAGCACCGCGTGGCGGCGCGACACGGTCACGTCGTCGAGGAAGATCCCGCAGTCGGGCGAGCGCCCGATCGTCGTCTGCTCGCCTTCGGGATGGAAGGTCTCGCCCGCGCGACCCCCGCCGGAGCGCACGACGAGCGCGGGCCGCTCGACGCCCACCACCTCGAGCGCGACGCCCGCTTCGTCGTCGCTCTCCTCCGGGGTGAACGTCATCGTCGTGTCGGAGCCGCCCTCGCCCTTGACCAGCAGTGCGCCGCACTTGGCGCAGAAGTTCGCGGACTCCGGGTTCTGGAACCCGCACTCCGGGCAGTAGACGTGACTCACTCGGGCTCGTCCTCGGGCGGCGGCGCCTTCGAGGTCAGGATCGCCGTCAGCCGCTCGACGTCGACCTCGTCGAGGACGCCCTTACCCTCGGTCTTCTGAAGCCGCGCGACGAGCTCGGCGCGCAGGATGTCGATCTTGCCGTGCAGGAGCCGGCGGCGGTAGGACACCTCGTGCTCCTCTTTGACCAGGTCGCGGATGAGCTGACGCAGCTGGGCGTCGGAGAGCGAGGCGAGATCTGGGAGAGGTTCCACGGGCGCCTTTCGTCAGGGAGTGCTTCCGGCAGCCAGTAAAGCAGGAGCGTGCCGGAGGGGTCAACCTCTACTTGAGAGTTTAGTGACTTCTAGGTTCGCGCCGGAACGCCTTCGCCCTGCATGACCTCCTCGACGAGCGCCCGTAGCTCGGCCTCGAGCTCGGCCGAGGCCTCCTCGCTCTCGCCTTCTGCGTACAGGTGCACGAGCGGCTCGTCCGGGTCGGGCAGGACTTGGATCCAGCCCCGTTCCTCGTAGACCTTGATCCCGTCGAGGAGATCGACGTCGCGGCCGGCGAAGCGCTCGTTCAGGACGCGCATCACGAGGCCCTTGAGCGCCCAGGGACAGGCCAGCTGGCGGTGGATGAGCGTCGAGTGAGGCAGCTCCGAGACGAGCTGCGAGAGCGGGCGGTCGACTGGTGCGAGCAGCTCGAGCAGGTGGCAGAGGCTCGAGACCGCGTCGTACGCCGGAAGGAACTCGGGAAAGACGTAGCCGCCGCCGACCGCGCCCGCGAAGACGACGCCGTCCTCGGCCGCCGCGCGCGTCAGGTCGGCCAGCGAGGCGGGCGTGCGTACGACCTCGAGGCCGCTCCCCTCGACGATCCGCTCGACCTGGCTCGTGACCGTGATCGGAAACGCGAGCTTGCCGCCGCGCCCGCGCGAGGCGATCAGGCGCAGGAAGAGCAGGAGCGTCTGCTCGACGGGCACCTCGTGGCCTGCCTCGTCGATCAGGAACAGCCGCTCGGCGGCGCGGTCGAGGACGACGCCGAAGTCGGCTCCCACCGCCCCGACGAGTCGTTTCGCCTGCCCCACCGACTCGTGCAACGTCGCCGTGATCTCGTCCCGCTCGACCGTGAACGCGTGCGCCGAGACCGCCTCCACTCCGAGCGGCGCGAGCACGAGCGGAAGCACGAACGACGCCGCCGAGTAGCCGTAGTCGACGACGATCCTGTAGCCGCGCGCGCGGATCGCCTCGGCGTCGACCGTGGCGAGCAGGTCCTGGGCGTAGCTCTCGCGGACGCGTACCGGGTAGCTGATGGAGCCGACCTCGTCGAAGGCCATCCGGCGCAGCTCCTGGCGGCTGAAGTGCTTCTCGATCTCCTTCTGGAGCGACGCGGTCATCTGGATGCCCGGCGGCTCGTAGAGGCGGATCTGGACGACTTCGGGGTCGGTCATGCTCACGCCGACGTGGACGCCCGCGTCGTAACCGTGCACCTTGAGGACGTGGCGCCCGACCGTCGAGGGCAGCACGCGCAGGTCGGCGACGTCGACCCCGGTCGACGTGAGCCCGGTGATCAGCGCGCGCTTGATCATCCGGCACGCGGCCGGCGACTCGCGGCTCGCGACGACGCGGGCGCCGCGCTTGAGCGCCGTACCGAGCGCGGCCGCCAGGCGAACGACGGTCTCCGGCGTCAGGTCGACGTTTACGAGTCCGGTGACGCCGTCCTTGCCGAAGAGGCGCGAGGAGGCACGCGACTCCCAGATCAGGCTCTCGTGGATCTGGGCGCCCGACTCGACCTCCTTGTAGGGGTAGATTCGGACGCCGGGCATGATCACGCTCTGGGCGCCGAGCGTAACGTTGTCGCCGATCGCGACGCCCTCGTGAATGCGGACGTGCGCGCGCACGTCGCACGAGCGGCCGAGGATCGCGCCCTCGACGACCGCGCTGCGGTCGATGTACGTCGAGCCGTCCACCACCGAGCGGGTTGTGCGGGCGCGCTCCCGCAGCGTGACGCTGGAGGACAGCACCGAGTAGGGCCCGACTGCGGCGTCGCGCGCGATCCGGCAGTTGGCGCCGACGAGCGCGGGCCCCTCGATCCCGTCCAGGTCGTCGATCTCGACGCCCTCGCCGAGCCAGACGTTGCCGCGGAGTCGAATCCCCGGAATGGTGAGCCGGACGCGCTCGTCGAGGGCGTCGAAGTTCGCCTGGCGGTACTGGTCGAGGTTGCCGATGTCCTGCCAGTAGCCCTCGCAGACGTAGCCGTAGATCGGCCGCCCCATCTCGAGCAGCAGCGGGAAGAGCTCCTTGGAGAAGTCGTACGGGCCCTCCGTCGGCACGTGCTTGAGCACCTCCGGCTCGAGCACGTAGATGCCGGTGTTGATCGTGTCGGAGAAGACCTGGCCCCAGGACGGCTTCTCGAGGAAGCGCTCGACGCGCCCGTCCTCGTCCGTGACGACGATGCCGAACTCGAGCGGGTTGTCGACCGATTTGAGCCCGATCGTGACCGCGGCGTCGCGCTGGCGGTGGAACTCGATCAGCTTCGTCAGGTCGATGTCGCAGAGGGCGTCGCCCGAGATCACGAGGAAGGTGTCGTCGAGGCGGTCGCTCGCGAGGCGGACGGAGCCGGCGGTGCCGAGCGGCGACTCTTCGACCGAGTACTCGATCGTGAGGCCGAGCGCCTCGCCGTCCCCGAAGTAGCTGCGGATCGCCTGGGGGAGGAACGCGACCGTCACGATCACGTCGGTGAGCCCGTGCTCGCGCAGCAGCTCGAGGATGTGCTCCATGCAGGGCTTCCCGACGATCGGCACCATCGGCTTCGGCTGATTCGAGGTGAGCGGGCGCAGGCGCGTCCCCTCTCCACCGGCCATCACGACGGCCTTCACAGGATCACCTCGCGCCGGGCCTTGCGCAGGTAGAGCAGGCCGGCCGCGAGCGCGAGCCCGATTCCTGTCCAGAAGAGCCACACGGGCCAGTCGGTGCCTGCGCTCGTGACCATGATGAAGGCCAGGGCTGCGTAGAGCACCCAGGTGGCGAGCTTGCCGAGGAAGCTGACCGAGAAGTCGTAGCCGCGGGGCACGACGAGCCTGTACCCGCCGACGAGCAGGATATCCCGGGCCAGGATGATCGCCAGCGCGGGCCACGGCAGCCGGTTGGCGAGCCAGAGCAGGATCACGGCCGCGTCGATCATGAGCCGGTCGGCGAGGGGATCGGCGATCTTCCCGAATCCCGACTCGACGTGCCAGCGGCGCGCGAGCCAGCCGTCGAGCTGGTCGGTGACCCCGGCGGCGGCGAAGACGAGGGCGGCCGGCCAGCTCTTGCCGTCGTCGGCGGCCAGCATGAGGACGACGTAGACCGGGATCAGCAGCAGCCGCAGGACGGTCAGTGCGTTCGGCAGCTGGGCGAGCGGGCTGGGGACGGCGCGCGTGGCCACGGGACAAGGATAATCGCCGCCGTGAGCGAGGCCCTGACCCTGCCCGGCTTCGTGAATGCCCACTCGCATGCGTTCCAGCGCGCGCTCCGCGGCCGGACGGAGGGCGGCGACTTCTGGGCCTGGCGGGAGGCCATGCTGGACCTGGCCCGGGGTCAGACCCCCGGACATGTCCGTTCCGACTACGCCGACGTCTATCGCGAGATGCGCGCCGCCGGCTACACGGCCGTGGGCGAGTTCCACTACCTCGGCTACGAGGAGGCGCTCGCGGCGGTCGAGGCGGCCGCCGAGGCCGGGATCCGGATCGTGCTTCTCCTCGCCGCCTACGCGCGCGGCGGGCTCGAGCGCTTCCGCCAGGCTTCCGCGGCGGAGTACCTGCGCCAGGTGGAGGCCCTGAGGGCGGCGGGCGTCGCTGTCGGCCTTGCCCCCCACTCCGTGCGCGCGTGCCCGGCCGGCTGGCTCGAGGAGATCGGGCGCTATGCCCAGGCGGAGCGTCTGCCTCTCCACGTCCACGCCGACGAGCAGCCGCGGGAGATCGAGGACTGTCTCGCGGAGCACGGAGTGCGCCCGATCGAGCTGCTCG
>JBOHAW010000282.1:0-11028 GCA_050697975.1 Gaiellaceae bacterium | reverse complement strand
GTCGAGGTACGCACGACGAAGAATCAGATCGACGACTTGCTGAACGAGATCCGGCGGCGGGAGGAGGCCGGCGAGCGTGTGCTCGTGACGACGCTGACGAAGAAGATGGCCGAGGACCTGTCCGACTACCTGCTCGAGTCGGGCGTGAAGGCGCGCTACCTGCACTCCGAGATCGACACGCTCGAGCGGATCCAGATCATCCGGGAGCTGCGCCTGGGCGACTACGACGTCCTCGTCGGCGTCAACCTCCTGCGAGAGGGGCTCGACCTGCCCGAGGTGTCGCTGGTCGCGATCCTCGACGCCGACAAGGAGGGCTTCCTGCGCGGCAAGACGGCGCTGATCCAGACGATCGGACGCGCGGCGCGGAACACGAACGGCAAGGTGCTGATGTACGCGGACAAGCTGACGGAGGCGATCAAGGGCGCGCTCGACGAGACGGATCGCCGCCGCGCGAAGCAGCTCGCCTACAACGAGGAGCAGGGGATCACGCCGGAGACGATCGTCAAGGGCGTCTCCGACATCGCCGAGTTCCTCTCGCTCGAGTCGCCGACGGTGCCGGGCCGGCGCCGCCGGGGCGCGGCCAAGGTCGAGGGGATGGACCGCGGCGAGCTGGAGAAGCTCGTGATCACGCTCGAGGAGGAGATGTTCGCCGCCGCCGAGGAGCTCCGCTTCGAGTACGCGGCCAAGCTTCGCGACGAGATCAAGGAGCTGCGCCGCGAGCTGACCGCGCTCGTCGCGACGACGACCTAGCCGATCAGCTCGTACGCGATCCGCAGCCGCTCGTACGTGATCGCCGCGCGACGGTCGCAACTGACGAGGGTGGCGTCGCCCGCGCGGGCGGTTGCGCCGATGACTGCGTCGTAGGTTGCGCCGCCGGAGATGTTCAAGCGCTGGAGCTCGTCGAGCAAGCCGGAAACCTGCTCGCCGCCGAGGGCGAGCCACGGTCGCGGGAAGCGACGGGCGAGGAACTCGACCACGAGGGCAGGAGACGGCCGATCGCGTGGAAGCCGCGTGAGCACCGAGTAGGCCTCCAGAGCGGCATGGGCGGGGAGAAGCGGCGCCTGATCGACCACGTCGAGCGCGAGCTCGTGGAGCCTGTGCCACGACGCGAAGGCCGCAACGACGACGCTCGAGTCGGTCGCGGTCAACGCCGGATCTGCTCGAGGACCTCCCGAACCTGCTCGGCCGTGAGTGGGGGCACTTCTCGATCGGCCACCGCGACCAGGCCGCGCCCTCGGTCTTCGAGCCGCATCGGCGTCGAGGGCACCTCGATCTCGAGCCGGCCGTCGACGGCACTGATCTCGAGTTCCTCGCCGCCACGGAGCTGAAGCTGGTCGCGGAGCGCCTTCGGGACCACCAGGCGCCCGGCAGCATCGATGGAAGTACGCATGGTAGAAGTCTACCATGGACCGCGCCATTCCGGCTCTGTGCCGCGCCGGAGATACGCTGCTCCGGGACGAGGTCGAAGACCTGTGGCGCGAGCTGAACGCGCCGGCAGAAGTCACCTGAGAGGAGCGCCCGATGTGCCGCAACATCCGCACGCTGCACAACTTCGAGCCGCCGGCGACCGCGGAGGAGGTTCGTGCCGCGGCGCTCCAGTACGTCCGCAAGATCAGCGGGTACTCGAAGCCCTCGCGGGCGAACGAGTCGGCCTTCGCCCGTGCCGTGGACGAGATCGCGGAGGTCTCGGCCCGGCTGCTCGGAGAGCTCGTCACGACCGGCTCGCCGCGCGACCGCGACGCCGAGGCGGCCCGCGCCCGCGCGAGGGCGGCTCAACGGTTCGGGAAGGTCGCCTAGAGAGTCGTTCGCGCCGGCAGACCTGCCTAGCCGATCACGGCGCGGACGCGCGCTTGACGCCGGATCCGGTGCGAGGAGAGGATTCGCGGCGAGGAACAGTGCGGCTCTTCCCGAGGATCACGATCTTCTCGCTGGGCGAATCGGCCGCCGGCCTGCTCCGCCGGCGCGCGGGCCGGAACCTCGAGATCACGCCCGCGAGCGAGCAGGTGCGCCGCGGCGAGCGGATCCAGGTCGTGCTCCGGGTCGACGGCGACGCGGCCGGCGAGTCCGTCGAGGCCGGCCTCGTCTGCACGGAGACGTACGCGACGTTCATGCCGAGCGAGAAGCTCACGGTGAGCGACCGCAAGATGGTCGACGCCGTCGCGCACGAGCAGTGGCTTCCGCTCGATTCGGGGCAGACCACCCAGACCTTCGCCTTCGACGTCCCGGCCGAGGCCCCGTTCTCGTTCCGCGGCGAGCACCTCCGTTTCACGTGGCGCGTCTGCGCACGGCAGCGGCGGCGCGGTCTCGACGCGACGACCGGCCGCGAGATCGAGGTCCTGCCCTGAGCCCTCGTTTCGACGTCCAGCTCGAGCGGGAGCGCTATCAGCCCGGCGAGAGCGTGCGCGGGACGGTGCTCGTGCTGGAGGGAGGGACGTCCCGCCTGCTCGAGGTGACACTCGAGTTCCGGGAGAAGACCGAGGAGGAGTACGAGGCGACGGCGCGCAGCCTGCCCGCAGGGCAGCTGCACGGCGGCGACCTCGCCGCCGGCACGTCGTATCCGTTCGAGATCGCGTTGCCGGACGACGCCCTCCCGAGCTTCCGCTCCGAGCACGGCGAGCTGTACTGGGAGCTCGACGTGCGCTCGGACGAGCGCGGCCGCGACACGCACGAGCGCCGCCGCGTCGAGGTCGTCTCGCACGGCGGTGCGCCCGCGCGATGACGCTCGCCACGATCCTGGGCGTCATCCTGTCAGGGCTCCTGGTCGGTGCGCTCGCGCGCCTCGCCGTGCCGGGGCCCGATCCGATGCCGCTCTGGAAGACGATCCTCTTCGGCGTCGCGGGCTCGTTCCTCGGCGGTGGGATCGGCTACGGGTTGGGCGGCAACGTCGGTGCGCTCGTCGGCGCGGTCATCGCCGCCACGGTGCTGATCCTCCTCTACCGGCGCTTCGTCCAGAAGCGGCCGATCACGGGCCCCGGCGCGAGACTCCCGCCGGGCTGACGCGTTGTTTCGCGCCGCCTGTGGCCGGAGAAGAACGGGTGCATGGGTGAAATCATCGGACTCATCGTGCTCGGCGTCATCGTCGGTGCGCTCGGCCGGCTCATCAATCCCGGGCCGGACCCGATGGGCTGGATCGTGACGATCGCCATCGGCGTCGCCGCGGTGCTCATCGTCGGGTTGCTCATCGGCGGCGTGCTCGGATTCATCCTGGCCGTGATCGTGGCTGCAATTCTGGTCACGCTCGTGCAGAGGTTCCTGCCGGGCTCCGACCGCCGCGTTCGTGCGTAGCGGGAGCTTTCTGGGGGAACCTCCCGGTTCCCCCAGACCCCCTCCACTGGTCCGCTAAAGCGGACAGGACGCTACGCGTCCGGCTCGAACGACAGGGGCTCACGGCCGCGCGGGAACCGCCGCACCGCCGTGAGCGCCCAGCCGTCCTCGCGCCACACGTAGGTCTGAATGTCGATCGTGTCGGGCGCTGCCTCGTACACGTGCAGACCCCGAGCCTCGCCGCGCCGGTCCGGACGGGGCTGGCCGAGACCCGGGGCGATCGAGACGGTGACGCCGCGCACGTCCCCTCGGATGACTTCGAACTCGTGCCGCTCGGCCACCGAGGCCTGGTGGATGTGGCCGCCGAGGATCAGCTCGGCGCCGGAATCGACCAGACACGCGAGGACGTGGTTGCGCCTCGCCACCGGCTTCTTCCGCGAGCGCCACGGCGCTCCGATCATCTGGTGGTGCATGGCGACGACGCGGAAGGCGGCCGAGTCGGCTCCCGCGAGCTGCTCCGCGGCCCAGTCGAGTTGCCTCTGGCGCAAGCCCCCGGACTGGTGGCGCCACGCGCGCACGGAGTTGAGCCCGACGATCAGCAGCTGCTCGGAGCGGTACACCGGCTCTGTCGTCTCCCAGAGCCGCTCGAACTCGTGGAACGTGCTCGTGAAACGGGCCGGGAAGGTGTAGGGAATGTCGTGGTTTCCCGGGATGGCGAGCAGCGGGAGGCCGAACGAGCGCAGGACCCGAGCCGCGCGCTCGTGCTGGTCGCGCCGGCCCCGGTGCGTGAGGTCGCCGCTCGCGATGATCATCTCCGGCGCCAGCCGCTCCACGAGCTGCGCGAGCGCGCGCTCGACCGCGGGATCCTCGTGGGTTCCGGTGTGAAGGTCGGAAACATGCAGGATTCGCGTTTCCACGACCGGGGCATTCTCTACACTCAGAGCATGGCCGACGAGTCGACCGAGATCTTCGACGACCTCTACCTCGGTCTGCGGGCCGGCGGAGCGCTGCGCAAGCAGCGCCGGGGCGAGCCGCTCACGACCGAGGAGCAGGAGGTGCTGGGGCGCTGGCATCGCCTCTCGAACTGGCGCAAGGCGATCGCGATCGGCGCCTTCAGCGTCGGGACGTTCGGGCTCGGCTTCACGCTCGGCGGGCTGATTTTCGGCCGCTGGCGCAAGGCCTGAGCCTGACGCCCCCGGCCGGCGCGCTCCGCGCGCCTGACGTCGCTGACCGCACGCTCCCGGGCGGGGCAGTGCCGAGCACAGCTCCCGCGCCAGAGCGAAACTCTCAGCGGCGTCCCAGGAACGTCAGGCGATCAGGTGGAGGCGCTCTTGTTACCGCCGCGCCGACGGCTCGACGTCCTGGGCGGAGAAGATCACCGTCGGCACGTCCTCCTCCGCCGGGTCCTTGTTGAGGACGATCACGTCGACGAGGGTGGCAACCACGGCGGCGATCGGGATCGCCAGGAGCACGGCGAACTCGCCGAAGAGGATCGCCACGGACGTGACGGCGACGAGCACGAGGAGCGGGGAGAGGCCGACGGCGTCGCCGAGCACCCGCGGGATCACCAGGTAGTCCTCGAGCAGTCGGACGACGAGCACTGCGATCCCGGCCGCGGCGGCGACCTGCCACGAGACGGTCAGGCCGACGCCCACGGCGAGCGCGCCCGCGGCCAGCGGGCCGATCACTGGGACGATCTCGACGACCCCGGCGAAAGCGCCGATCAGGATCCAGTAGGGCAGCCCGATTGCGAGGAAGAGGAGTGAGAGGACCGTGCCGACGAGCATGATCAGGAGCGCCTGCCCGCGAACGTACGCGCCGAGCTTGAGGTCGATCAGGTTCCAGGTGTCGCGCACCTTCTTGCGCCGCGGGCGGGGGAGCAACGAGGTCACGAGCGCGACCGCTTTCTCGCGCTCGAAGATCCAGTAGGCGGCGGTAGCCAGCACGAAGAAGATGCCGATCAGCACCTCGAAGGCCGCGAACGTCACCTCCACGGCCGGGTCGACCAGCTCCGAGGCCGCCGGCAGCTCCTCGAGCCGCCTCTGGAGGCCCACCAGCAGCTCGTGCCGGATCCCGGTGGATTCCTGCGCCGCCTCCTCGAGCTCCGAGCCCGACGTGGGCAGGTCCTCGACCGCGTTCTGCACCTGGTTCAGGGCCCTGGGGACGACCAGCGAGAGCAGGATCGCCACGAGGACGCCGAGGGCGAGGTAGTGCACCGCGATGCCGATCCCGCGCGGGACGCGCCAGCGTTTCATGATCTCGATGCCCGGACGCATCGCCGCGGCGATGATGAAGGCGAGGAAGAGCAACGCGATCAGGATGCGCAGCTTCCAGAGCGCGAGGGCGAGCACGACGACGCCGCCGATCACGACGGCGCTGACGAACGCACGGCGGGCGGTGTCGGCCACAGCTAGGGATTCCTGCCCCGGGCTCGAAGGGACGAACCCATGCTCGCAACGCCCGAGGACGCCATCCTGCTTGACGAGCGCAGGCACGGCATCGTCCTGGTGCGGCCACTTGGCCGCGCGCTCGTCCTGGCCGGGGCGGGCTCGTTCCTCGTCGCCCGTGGATGGCCGCTCTCGGTCGGCGGCGCGGTCGCCCTCGCGATCGCCGCGGCGCTCGCCGTGCGTGCCGTGTGGGCCTGGGAGCGGACCAGGGTCGTACTGACCGCGGAGAGGCTCTACGTCGTTCACGGCACGCTGCGCCGCCGGGCTGCGGCCGTGCGGGTCGAGCGCGTGGAGGCGGTGGAGGTGGAGCAGAGCCTCCTCGGGCGGCTCCTCGGCTACGGGACGCTCAGCGCCGGCGGGCTCGAGATCCCGTTCGTGGCCCAGCCGTACGGTGTCGTGCGGCTGTTGCACTAGAGCCGTCTCTCAGTGCCTGGCACTGACCGGTGGCTGCGATGGCCGTGGCTTCGGTGACAAGAGGGTGACGATCGTTCCCCAAGCCGGGGCGGCGGTTCACCGACTACGTACCGTGCGCTGGTGGCCCGAACTCCGCGCAGCTCGCTTCCGGACGGCTTCTTCCACGTCACTGCGCGGGCGGTGCACGGCGCCCGACTCTTCCTTGACGACGAGGACTTCCGCTCCTTTCTTCGTCTCCTGACCCAAACGGTCGACCGCCACGGCTGGCGTGTACACGCGTTCTGCCTGATGAACACCCACTACCACCTGATCGTCGAGGCGACGCAACCGAGCCTGTCGGCCGGCCAGCACCGGCTGAACGGCCACCACGCCCGTCGGTTCAACAAGCGCCATGTCCGGCGCGGCCACCTATTCGCGGAGCGTTTCTCCTCCTGGGTCATCGAAGGAGAGGACTACCTCAGCGCCGCCTGCCTGTACGTTCTTCACAACCCCGTCCGAGCAGGACTGTGCCGCTACCCCGACGACTGGCGGTGGAGCGGGGCTCGTGGGGACGGGGAGGGCCCGGGAGGCCTTCCCCGCACTGCTCCCTACGTGTCGTCCTGAACGGTGATGTCGCCGCTCGTGAGCGGGAAATACCCGTAGATCGATGCCGGTGACGGGCACGTGTCCGGGAAGTTGGGCGGCACGAAAGCCAGGTCCGGATCTCCAGGCGGCAGGACCGCGAACGGGCTGATCAGATCAGGCGTCGCGCTTCCCGGTGGACCGTTATCGACCACGTAGACGAGGTACGGGACACCCGTGCCTTCGCCGGTGGGCGACGGAGTCCGGGTGACGACGCCGCCGATCGAGGCGGTCTTGCCCTGGACGTTGAGGCAGGTGATCGGACCGGAGAACGTGTTGCCGTTCTGGTTGTTTCGGCGCTCGAAGAAGCCGTGCACGCGGAAGCCGTTCGGCCCGGCGAGGGCAAGCAGGCGGACCGTGAAGTTGCTCGCCGTGCAGAAGATCGGCCGGGGCGGCGGCGTGTCCTGTGTGCAACCTGGGCCAAACGTCCCGACGCCGAAGGCGATGTCGCCCTTCACGCCGGTCTCCGTCGTCGGGGCTAGCCCTGCGAACCCGGCGGCGGCGAGCGCGCCTGCCCCGGCGACGGCGAGGGCCGCGATGTGCGCGCGACGCAGCCGCAATGGTCTGGTCATATTCGACCCTCCTCCTCGGTGTCATTCCGGAATCGTCCGGATACGGTCGATCGATCCTCTGCCTTCGTGCCAATGGCGTCAAGCCGAGCGAACATTTGTTCGCGTCCGAGGCCGGCGATACACTGGCCCGGCCATGCCAGCCGACGAGCTGATCGTCCACGGCGCCCGCGAGCACAACCTGAAGGACGTCACCGTCAGGCTGCCGCGGAACGCCCTCATCTGCATCACCGGCCTCTCCGGCTCCGGCAAGTCCTCGCTCGCCTTCGACACGATCTACGCCGAGGGCCAGCGTCGCTACGTCGAGTCGCTCTCGGCCTACGCGCGCCAGTTCCTGCAGATGATGGAGAAGCCCGACGTCGACTCGATCGACGGCCTCTCGCCCGCGATCTCGATCGACCAGAAGACGACCTCGCGGAACCCGCGCTCGACGGTCGGGACGGTCACTGAGATCTACGACTACCTGCGGCTCCTCTACGCGCGCGTCGGCCGCCCGCACTGCCCGGTCTGCGGCACGCCCATCCAGGGGCAGAGTCTCCAGCAGATCGTCGACCAGGTCCTGCGTCTCGAGGAGGGCACGCGCTTCACGGTCAACGGGCCAGTCGTCCGCGACCGCAAGGGCGAGTACCGCGAGGTGCTCGAGGAGCTCCGCGCCGACGGGTTCACGCGCGTGAAGGTGGACGGCGAGCAGCGGCTGCTCGAGGAGGAGATCGTCCTCGACAAGAAGTTCAAGCACACGATCGAGGTCGTGGTCGACCGCCTCGTGATGAAGCCCGACCTGCGCACGCGCCTCGCCCAGTCGATCGAGACCGCGGCGGCGCTCGCCGACGGGCTCGTCGTGATCGACGTGATCGACGGGGAGCCGCTGACGTTCAGCGAGAAGTTCGCCTGCCCCGAGCACGGCGTCGGGCTGCCCGAGCTCCAGCCACGCGTCTTCTCCTTCAACTCGCCGCACGGCGCCTGCCCGCGCTGCACCGGCCTCGGGTCGCAGCAGGAGATCGACCCCGACCTGCTGGTGCCCGACCCGACGGTTTCGATCGGCCAGGGTGCGCTGGTGCCGTGGTCGGTCGGCAACTCGAGCTTCTACGAGTCGGTGATCCAGGCGATCGCCGATCGCTATGAGATCGACCTGGAGGCCCCGTGGCAGGCGCTGTCCGAGGAGCACCAGAACCTCTTCCTCTACGGCACGAGCGGAGACCGCGTCTACGTCCAGTACCGCAACCGGATGGGCCGGCGGCGCTCGTACATGCTTGCGTTCGAGGGGATCGTTCCGAGTCTGCAGCGCCGCTACCGGGAGACCGACTCCTCGCAGCAGCGCGAGCGGATCGAGGAGTACATGTCCTTCCGGCCGTGCCCGGGCTGCAAGGGCGCGCGCCTGAAGCCGGAGGTGCTCGCAGTCAAGGTCGGCGAGCGGAACATCCACGAGTTCACGCGCATGTCGGTGACCCGCGCGCTCGAGTTCCTGGACGGGCTCGAGCTCACGAAGACGGAGCAGCTGATCGGACACCGGATCGTGAAGGAGATCCGCGAGCGGCTGACGTTCCTCGACAACGTCGGCGTCGGCTACCTGCAACTCGACCGGGCGGCGGCCACGCTGTCGGGCGGCGAGGCGCAGCGGTTGCGGCTGGCGACGCAGATCGGCTCGCAGCTCGTGGGCGTGCTCTACATCCTCGACGAGCCGTCCATCGGCCTGCACCAGCGCGACAACGGGAGGCTGATCGGCACCCTCGAGCGGCTGCGCGATCTCGGCAATACCGTGCTCGTGGTCGAGCACGACGAGCAGATGATGCGCTCGGCCGACTGGCTCGTCGACATGGGTCCGGGCGCGGGCGAGCACGGCGGCCACGTGGTCGCCGAAGGTCCGGCGGCGGAGGTCGAGCGGACTGCGGGCTCGATCACCGGCCGCTTTCTCTCCGGCGAGCGCGAGATCGCCGTCCCCGACCGGCGCCCGCACGAGAACGGCACCTTCGTCGTGCGTGGCGCTCGCGAGCACAACCTCAAGGCGATCGACGTCGAGTTCCCCGTGGGGAGGTTCGTCTGCGTCACCGGCGTGTCCGGCTCGGGCAAGTCGACGCTCGTGAACGAGATCGTCTACAAGGCCCTCGCGAACCGGCTGCACCGGATGCGGACGAAGCCGGGCGCGCACGACTCGGTCGAGGGCATCGACTGCTACGACAAGGTGATCGACATCGACCAGAAGCCGATCGGCCGGACGCCGCGCTCGAACCCGGCCACGTACACCGACCTGTTCACGCACGTGCGCGAGCTGTACTCGCTCACGCCCGAGGCGAAGGTGCGCGGCTACAAGCCGGGGCGCTTCTCGTTCAACGTCCGCGGCGGTCGCTGCGAGACCTGCAAGGGCGACGGCACGATCAAGATCGAGATGCACTTCCTGCCCGACGTCTACGTGCCCTGCGAGACGTGCCACGGCAAGCGCTACAACCGCGAGACGCTCGAGGTGCGCTTCAAGGGCAAGTCGATCGCGGACGTGCTCGAGATGTCGGTCGAGGAGGCCCTGCGCTTCTTCGCCAAGATCCCGAAGCTCCGGCGCCGCCTGCAGACGCTGCACGACGTCGGCCTCGACTACATCAAGCTCGGCCAGCCCGCCACGACGCTCTCGGGCGGCGAGGCGCAGCGGGTGAAGCTCGCGTCGGAGCTGTCGAAGATCGCGACCGGGCGGACGCTCTACATCCTCGACGAGCCGACAACGGGCCTCCACTTCGCCGACATCGAGAAGCTGCTGGAGGTGCTGCAGCGGCTCGTCGACGCCGGCAACACCGTGCTCGTGATCGAGCACAACCTCGACGTGATCAAGCAGGCCGACTGGATCGTCGACCTCGGGCCGGAGGGCGGCGAGGCGGGCGGGGAGGTGATCGCCGTCGGGACTCCCGAGCAGGTGGCGGCGGTCGAGGACTCGTTCACGGGCCAGTTCCTGCGCGACGTGCTGCCCGCGAAGGCCGCTGCCGCCGCCTAGCTAATCTCCCTCGAACGGGATCGAGGGCAGCGGCCGCCCGTCCGATGATTCACCCCGATGGTGCTGAGTCGACTGGCTCTTGTTCTCGTCGTTGGTCTCGTCGCCACGGGTTGCGCGGGCGCCGACGGCCGGCGGGCCCAGGAGCTGCTGGCTCAGGCCGAGGCGGCCGAGACCCGGCTCACTTCGGCGTCGTACGAGCTCGAGCTCTCCGTCTCCGCCGAGGGTCAGAACGTCAAGCTGATGATGGACGGAGGGGCGTATCTCAAGGGCAAGCGGGCCGGCGACCAGGTGCTCTCGCTGCGCGCCGGCGGCCTGCTCGGCGGCATGGACTTCCAGTTCGTCTCGCTCGGCGGACAGGCGCACGTCCGCATGGACGGCCGGTGGCAGCGCCTGCCGGCGTCGCTCTCCGCCCGGGGAGCGGCCGGGCAGGGCTTCGGCTCGGGGGCGTTCCTCGAGCTCGCCCGCTACGTCAAGGACGTCCGCGTCGAGGAAGGCAAGCTCGTGAACGGCGAGCCGACGGCGAGCGTTGCCGGCACGATCGACACCGCGGGGCTGGTCAAGGCGGTCATGCGCCTCAACGGCTTCTCGAAGCTGACCGGCGGCGCCGCCCCCGACCTCGGCGAGCTCGTCGAGCACCTGGGCGACACGCACGCCGTGCTGGCGATTTCCGAGCGGACGCACCTCGTCCGCGCAGCGGTCGTCGACCTGACCATCGAGCAGGACGGCAAGAAAGTCGTCG
>JBOHAW010000281.1:0-17366 GCA_050697975.1 Gaiellaceae bacterium | reverse complement strand
ACGTGCTCGCGCCAGCGTCGTTCTTCTCGGCGGTGATCCCGCTGGCCGTCTTCGCAGGATTCCAGCGCTACTTCGTCCAGGGGCTCCTCGCCGGCTCGGTCAAGTAGTGCCTCACGCCCCTGGGCGGTACCCCGGGGACGTGAGGCTCGACGTGCGCGCGCTGGCGCGCCGGAGCGTCGAGGTGATCCGCGGCGGCCAGGCCGAGAGCGGCGCCTACGTCGCCTGTCCCACGTTCGCGCCCTACGGCTACTGCTGGTTCCGCGACGGCTCCTTCATCGCTGACGCGATGAGCCGGGTCGGCGAGGCCGACAGCGCCGAGCGCTTCTTCGGCTGGTGCTCCGACGTGATCACGTCGCGGCGCGAGCGGATCGCGGCCGGCGGGAGACTGCACGCGCGCTACACGCTGGACGGCCGGGACGACGTGGGCGAGTGGCCCAAGCGCCAGCACGACGGCTACGGGCTCTGGCTCTGGGCGCTGCGCGGGCATCTCGACCGGCACAGCGGCGACCCCTCTCCGTTCCACGACGCCGTGGAGCTGACGACCGCATACCTCGAGCGCGTCGGCCACGAGCCCTGCGTCGACTGGTGGGAGGAGCGCGAGGGAGTGCACGGCGCCACGCTCGCCTGCGTGCTCGCCGGGCAGCGCGCGTGGTCGTCTCTCAGGCCCATCGACGCCGTCCTCCCGGACGATCGGATCGACGCCAGCCTGCTCGTGCTCGTGCCGCTCGGGTTCGACGGCGACGACGTCGTCGAGCGGGTCGAGCGCGAGCTCGTCAGCCCGGAAGGCGGCGTCCACCGCCACCTCGACGACGTCTACTACGGCGGTGGCGAGTGGGTGCTGCTGACGGCGCTGCTCGGGTGGGCGTACACCCACCAGGGGCGAACCGACGAGGCTCGGACGAAGCTCGAATGGGTCGCCGCGCGGGCGACGGCGGAAGGCCACCTGCCGGAGCAGGTGCCGGATCACCTGCTGCATCCGGACTCGTACGATTTCTGGATGGACAAGTGGGGCCCACCGCCGTGCCCGCTGCTCTGGTCGCATGCGATGTTCCTCACGCTCGCGCACGAGCTCGGCGAGGTCTGAGGTGGAGCGCTGCGCCGTCGTCGGCGGCGGCCTGGCGGCCCTGACCGCCTACGCAACCCTGCGGCACAGGGGCCTCGAGGCAGCCGAGATCGCGGTCTTCGGTCCGGACGGCGATCCGGCGGCGGCCTGGCGGCGGCGCGCCGCGGCGATCCGCCAGACGCACATGCGCTCCGAGAGCGACGGGCACGCGTATCCGACCTCGTTCCCCGGCCTCGCCCCGCGCGAGGCGCTCCGGCGCCGCACGCCGGCGCCCCTCCTCGCCAGCGTGCTCGACCGCTACCGCCCGACGGTCGCCGAGTTCCTCGACCACGTCGATCGCCTGCGCGAGCGCTCGGGCTGGGACGAGAGCATCCGCCCGACGCGGGTCGATCGCGTGCGCGCGGTCGACGGCGGTTTCGAGCTGGACGGTCACGGCGTCTTCCGCCACGTCCTCGTGGCGCCCGGCCATCCCGGCCTCGCGTACCCGGCGGAGCTGCAGGGCGACCACCGCGTCGTCCACGCGTACGACCCGCACGGCTACGCGCACCGGGTCGCGGTCGTCGGCGCCGGCATGGCGGCTGCGACCGAATGGCTGAACGCGCTCGCCGCCGGGAGCGAGGTCGTGTCCGTGCGACGCCGCGAGCCGGAGAGGCGCCCGCTCAACGTGCCGCGGCCCCTCTTCACGAAACGGGGCCTCGCGGCCTTCCATGCGACCGGCACCGGAGAGCGGGCCGACGTCCTGCGCCGCCTCTCCGTCCCCTCGTACCCGCCCGGGCGCGCGTGGGACGAGCCGCTCGCCAGAGCGGCGCAAGAGGGCCGCTTCCGGGTCGCGGCCGAGGTCGACGGAGCCGACCAGGTCGTGTGCGCAACGGGCTTCCGGCGCGGTTACCGGGAGGACGCACTCCTCGCCCGGCTCGTGGATGAGCACGGCCTCGAGACGTCGGATCGCTGGCTCGTGCTCGACCGCGATTCGACCGTCCCGGCCCTCACCGACCGCGGACGCACGGTCGCGCTCGCCGGCGCGCCGGCCCAGTGGGCCTACCCCGCCGCCGACACCCTCGTCGGGATGAAGGTCGCGGCGCGCTGGTTCCGGCTCCGGGTGGAGCGATGTCGTACACGCTGAGAGGCCGGCTCGAGTCCCGGCTCGCGGCGGCGCTCCTCCCGTTCCTGGTCGCGTGCGCGCTCGCCCTCGCCCTCCAGTCCTGGTGGCCGGTTCAGCTCGCGGGACTGATGCTCGCGGTGGGGCTCGCGCTCGACGCGACCGCGTACCACCGGCTCCTTCCCTACCAGCCAGGCTGGGCGGCGCTCCCGCTCGGAGCCCTGGAGCTCGGCCTCGTCATGGGCCTCGCGCGTGCGTATCAGCTACCGGCGCCGCTGGGGCCGGCCCTGCTGTCCTTCGCCGGGGCGTGGCTCGTCGCACAGGTGCTGACCCATGCAGGGTTCCCGCTGCTGCACCTGAGCTACGGCGACGACGGCGGCGAGCTCGGGCGCGGCGGCACCGTGCTCGACGCGGCCGCGCCGGCGGCGCTCGCGCTCGTGCTCGGCGTGGCGTGGGTGACGCAGCCGCCGATCGTCCGGCTCGCCGCGGGCGTCCACCAGGGCCCGCTCGTGCTCGACCGGGCGCAGCGTCTGATCGGTCAGACGGGCGCGGTCGTCCACGGCGGGATCGTGATCACGGCGGACGACGTGACCGTCCGGAACGTGGCCGTCGTCGGCGGAGAGGTCGGGATCGAGATCCGCAACGCCCGCGGAGTCGTGCTCGACGACGTGGCCGTGATGGGCTCCGAGCTCGACGGGATCAGCGCGAGGCGCAGCGCCGTCACGATCCGGGACTGCCGGGTTCACTCGCTCACGGGGCCGAGCGCGCAGGGAATCGACATCTCCTTCGGCATGAGCCGCGGCCGGAGCGTCGTGGAGGGATGTACCGTGATCGGAGGCCAGGAAGGGATCGTCACGCACATGGCGCACGCGACGCTGCGCGGCAACCACGTCAGCGGAACACGGCTACGCGGGATCACGATGACGGAGATGTCGATGGGAGAAGTCGAGGAGAACGACGTGGCAGGCGCGCTCGGCGTCGGGATCTTCTGCGGCGATTACTCGCTCTGCCGGATCGAGCGCAACGTCGTCCACGGCACGCGCACGGACGCGGCCGGCGGCCGCACGCGCGCCGGATACGCGATCCAGGCGCACTACGGCGCGAGCGTGCTCGTGGACGGCAACCGGCTCGAGGGAAATCCGCACGGCCTCGGCGCGTTCATCAACGCCGAGATCCGGCCCTCCTAGTGCCCGCCCAGTTCCAGCTCGTGGCCCGCACCGGTCACCCGGACTTCCTCGACTTGTCGTGGGAGCTGCCGCTGGAGCAGTGGGAGTCCGAGCGCCTCGTCGAGCTCGTGCGCGGGATCAGCCGCCACGTCGTCCGCTTCGTCAACTACGACGGCGTGATCTACGCGCTCAAGGAGCTGCCCGAGCGGCTCGCCAAGCGCGAGTACCGTCTGCTCCGGCGGCTCGCGGCCGAGTCGATTCCCGTCGTCGACGTGGTCGGCGTCGTGCGCCGGGGTGGCGACCTCGACGCCGTCCTGATCACGCGCCACCTCGAGTACTCGCTTCCCTACCGGGCGCTCTTCAGCGGCCGCGGCATTCCCGACCTGCGCACGAGCCTCCTCGCCAGCCTCGCCGAGCTGCTCGTGCGCCTGCACCTGACCGGCTTCTTCTGGGGCGACTGCTCGCTCTCGAACACGCTCTTCCGCCGCGACGCCGGCGCCCTCTCCGCCTACCTCGTCGACGCAGAGACCGGGGAGCTGCACCCGACCCTCACCGACGGTCAGCGGCAGCACGACCTCGCGATCGCCGAGGAGAACCTGATGGGCGAGCTTCTCGACGTCGAGGGCGAGGTCGGCGAGCTGCCCGACGACATCGACCCGATCGAGGTCGCGACCTCTCTCTGCGACCGGTACGAGGCGCTCTGGGCCGAGCTCATACGCGAGGAGGTGTTCGGGCCCGACGAGCGGTTCCGGATCGTCGACCGGCTACGGCGCCTGAACGAGCTCGGCTTCGACGTGGAGGAGATCGAGCTCGTCGCCGCGGCCGACGGGTACCGGCTCCGCCTCGATCCCCACGTCGTCGAGCCAGGGCACCACCGCCGTCGCCTCTTGATGCTGACCGGCCTCAATGCGCAGGAGAACCAGGCTCGGCGGATGCTGAACGACCTCGCCGCCTTCCGCGCCGAGCTCGAGCAGGAGGAGGGCAAGCCTCTGCCGGAGTCGGTCGCCGCCTACCGGTGGCGCTCGGAGGTCTTCGAGCCCGCGATCGCCGCCGTCCCGGCGGAGCTGTGGACGAAGCTCCCCGCCGCCGAGGTCTTCCACCAGATCCTCCAGCACCGCTGGTTCCTCTCGGAGACAAGGGGGGTGGACGTGGGCCTCGACGCCGCGGTCCGCTCGTACGTCGAGGACGTGCTCAAGCACGTGCCGGACGAGCGAACGCTCCTGCGCGCGGCCGACGAGCGCGCGTCCGAGCCCGACGACGAATAGTCTCCCCTATATGTCAACGGATGCCTTCGACACGAACGAGAGCGTGCTCGACCCCGAGGAGCGCGCCCGCTACGCCGACGCGATCGTGCTCGGCTGTCTGCGGCTGGCGGAGGGGGACACGCTGTTCGTAAACGGCGAGATCGCCCACCGCGAGCTCGTGGTCGCGCTCACGGAGGCCGGCTATCGCGCGGGGGCGCGGCACGTCGACGTGAGCTACCACGATCCCCGCGCGCAGGCTGCGCGCGTGCGCCATGCCCGCGACGAGCACCTCGGGCCGGTGACGCCGTGGCAGCGGGCCAGGCTGCGCGCGAAGCTCGAGCCGGCGTCGGTCAGCGTGACGCTCCTGGGCGAGGCCGACCCCGGCGTGTTCGACGGCCTGCCTCCAGAGCGCGTCGCCGAGGACTCGCTCCGGACCGTGAGGAAGGTCAAGTGGTTCGCGAACGCATCCCTGGACGGACGGCTCAACTGGGCCGGCGCCGGCTGGCCGGCAGCCTACTGGGCGAGCCAGATCTTTCCCGGCCTGGATGGTGTCGCGGCCCAGCGGCGGTTGGCGCAGGACCTGCTCTGGTTCTGCCGCCTCGGCCCAGACGACCCGCCCGGCTTCGAGGGCTGGAGGCGGCACGTGGAGGCGGTCGCGCGCCGCGCGAAGGCCCTGACCGACATGCGGCTCGAGCGGCTCAAGCTGCGCGGGCCTGGGACGAGCCTCGACCTGGCTCTCGCGCCCGGGACGCGCTGGCTCGGAGGCCAGGAGGCGACGAAGCACGGCCGCGTCATCGCTCCGAACATGCCCACCGAGGAGTGCTTCACGTCGCCCGAGGCGCGCGCGACGGAGGGCTCGTTCCGCTGCTCGCGCCCGCTGTCGTTCCGAGGCCGTGAGATCGACGGCATCGCCGGCGAGTTTCGCAGCGGCCGGCTCGTGCGGCTCGAGGCGGCAGCCGACGACGACCGCGACTTCCTCGCCGCCTTTATCGACGCCGACCGGAACGCGCGCCGCCTCGGCGAGGTCGCGCTCGTCGACGGCTCGTCCCGGATCGGCCAGACCGGGCGCGTCTACGCGAACACGCTCGTCGACGAGAACGCCGTCGCACACATCGCCTTCGGCGCGGGTTTCGACCAGACCCGGCTCCCCGATCCGGACGCCCGCGGGGCGCGCGGCGTCAACCGTGCCAACCTCCACCTCGACGTGATGATCGGGACCGACGAGCTCGAGGCGACGGGGATCGCCGCGGGCGGCCGCCGCGTCGCCCTGATCGCCGGCGGAAGCTGGCAGCTGTAGTCCGGCTTACGTCGCGCGGCGCTCCCAGTCGGCGCGGGTGATGCCGTATATGGCGTAGTCGGCCCTCCCGCCCTCACGGGTCGGCATGAAGCCGCGCAGGACGCCCTCGAAGACGTAACCGGCGCGCTCCAGGACGGTGCGCATCGCCCGGTTCTCGAGGTCGGTCGAGGCCTGGATGCGGTGCCCTTCCTGCACGCGGATCAGGTGCTCGGTCAGGAGCTCGACGGCCGCCCGACCGTAGCCCTTGCCGCGCTCCGCCTCGAAGAGCGAGATCCCGATCTCGAACACTCCCGCCGGCATGGCGGCCTTCGGCTGCCGCGCCTCGACCTGGCCGACGAGGCTTCCGTGAGCCTCGATGCCCAGATCGATCCGCCCGTCGACGAGGCGGCCGCCGCGCTCGATCCGCTCCCGCAGCTGCTCTCGAGCCTGGTCGTACCCGGGCGGCGACCCGGAGCGCGGCTGGCTGATCAGGAGGTCGAGCTCGTCGGCGCGGATCGGGCGCAGGCGGACCGGCGGCTCGGTGATCACCGGCGTACTATGCCCCGGTGCGGATCGGCGGGCGCTCGGGGTGGCTGGTCGCAGGCGCCGCAGGGCTGGCGCTCGCCGCCGGCCTTGCCCTCGCGAGCAGCGCAGCGCGGACGACGCTCTCGGCCACGATCGTCGATCGCGACGGCGACGGCCGGCTCGAGCTCGGCCCCGGCGAGGCGTACGTCGTCCGCACCGAGCTCGCGGCCGGGTCGAGCGGGCGGGCGAGTCGCCGCGAGCCGCTGATCTTCTTCGGCCAGCTGACCGACTCGCAGCTCGTCGACGAGGAGTCGCCCGCGCGCGTCGAGTACCTGGACAAGTTCGGCTCGTTCTACACGGCCGCCTACCGGCCGCAGGAGGGCCTCTCGCCGCACGTGCTGGAGGCGGCCGTCCGTCAGTTCCGCGGCGCCGTCAGCCCGCTCACCGGCCGGGCGCTCGAGCTCGTCATGACGACCGGCGACAACACCGACAACACCCAGCTCAACGAGACGCGCTGGTTCATCGACCTCCTCGACGGCGGCGTCACCGTCGACCCCAACTCGGGCGTCGCCGGGACCTGCGAGCTCGCCGCGCGCGGCCACCTCTACGACGGCGTCCGCGGAGCACGCGAGTACTACGAGCCGGACCGGAGCGGGAAGCGCGTCGACGGACCCGGCTACGGTCCTCCCCGCCTACGCGACCACCGCGGGCTGCCCGAGCAGATGAATCAGGCGTTCCGTTCGACCGGCCTCGGCGTCCCGTGGTACGCGATCTTCGGCAACCACGACGCGCTCCTCCAGGGGAATGTCCCCCGCCAGGCGATGCTCGAGCCGCTGGCCACCGGCTGCGCGAAGGTGACCGGGCTCACGGCGAAGGTGCTCGCCCGGGTCAGGGTGCTCAGCCGCGGCGGGATCACCGCGCGGGAGCGAAGCGAGATCAACGCGATCGTCTTCGTCGACCTGCTCACGATCCTCTTCGATCAGCCGAAGCACCGCGGGCTGTTCGCGCGCAATCCGAGCGACCCGGCTCGCAGGCCACTCCGGAAGAGCGATTTCATCGCGGAGCACTTCCGGACGAGCGGTCAGCCGCACGGGCACGGCTTCACCGAGGCCAACGCCGCCAGCGGGATGGGCAACTACGCCTTCGACCCGAAGCCCGGCCTCCGCTTCGTCGTGCTCGACTCGATCAACGAGCGTGGCGGCGACAACGGCAACATCGACGACGAGCAGTTCCGCTGGCTCCACGGCGAGCTGCTCGCGGCCGAGGCCGCGCGCAAGGTCGTGCTCGTGTTCGCGCACCATCCGCTGGCGTCGATGAACCAGGCGCCTACCGGCAATCCCGGAGACGTCGGCGGCAACGCCTCGACCGACGTCCACTACGGTGGGGCCGACTCCGCCGCCTGCCCGACCGCGGACCCCGCCCCCGCCCCGCCCTCCGACGAGACGGTGCGCTGCCTCCTCCACCGGCACCCCGGCGTGGTCGCCCTCGTCGCCGGTCATTCGCACCGGAACCGCGTCACGCCCTGGCCTCGCTCCGGCGGCGGCTTCTGGGAGGTCGTCACCTCCGCGCACATCGACTGGCCGCAGCAATCACGCCTGCTCGAGCTCTTCGACAACCGCGACGGCACCCTCTCGCTCTTCGGCACCGTCGTCGACCACACCGGCCCTCCCCGGCCGCCGGCACGCGGGGACCGGATCGAGAGGCTGGCCGCAATCGCGCGCGAGCTGAGCCTGACCGACCCGCAGGTCGAGGTGGGCAGGCGCGGAGCGCGCCGGGACCGTAACGTCGAGCTTCTGATCGGAAACCCGTACAGGTAGTGGTCGCCACCGCACCATCCGAGACCGGAGCGGTCCTCCCGCCCGAGCAGCTCAAGCGCTATGCGGACGCCGTCGTGCGCGCCTGCCTGGGCATCGCCGAAGGCGAGCAGCTTCTGGTGCGGACCCACCCGGCGCAGCGGGAGTTCGCGATCGCCCTCGTCGAGGCCGGTTACCGCGCCGGTGCCGGGCTCGTGGACGTCGCCTACGAGGATCCGCAGGTGCGGGCCGCCCGCGTGCGCTTCGCGGCCGAGGGCCGGCTCGGCCACGTGTCGGAGTGGGACCTCCGGCGCTTCCGGGCGATGATCCAGCCTGCCACCGCGAACGTGACCGTCCTGCCGGAGAGCGAGCCCGGCGTGTACGACGACCTCGCGCCCGAGCGTGTGGCGGCCGACCACACCGGCACCGCCCGGCGGCTCTCGTTCGTCCAGAAGGCCAGCGCGCGCGGGCGCCGCCGCTGGACGGGCGTCGCCTGGCCGACCGAGGCATGGGCGGCCCAGGTCTACCCGGACCTCGACGCGCTCGACGCGCAGCGGCGGCTCGCGCGCGACCTCCTCCGGTTCTGCCGGCTCGGGCCAGACGACCCGCCGGGCTTCGACGGCTGGACGGCCCATGCGGCACGTCTGGCGCAGCGCAGCCGGGCGCTGACCGAGCTGCGCCTCGAGCGGATCGAGCTGCGCGACGACGGGACGTCGCTCGACCTGCGGCTCGCGACCGGCGCCCGCTGGCTCGGCGGGCCGCGGGAGAGCCACGGACGGATGACGTCGGGCAACTTCCCGACCGAGGAGAACTTCACGAGCCCCGTGCCCGGCGCGACCGAGGGAACCTTCCGGTGCTCGCGCCCGCTCTCCTTCCGCGGCCGGACGATCGAGGGCATCGCCGGCGAGTTTCGCGGCGGCAGGCTCGTCCGCCTGGAGGCCGGCGACGACGGCGACCGCGAGTTCCTCGCCGCCGCGCTGGGGGCCGATCCGGGTGCCCGCCGCCTGGGCGAGGTGGCGCTCGTCGACCGCTCGTCCCGGATTGGCGAGACCGGACGGATCTACTACAACACGCTCATCGACGAGAACGCGAGCGCCCACGTCGCCTTCGGCTACGGCTTCGGCCAGACACGCCCTCCGGGCGCGAAGGGCCGCGTCAACGCCTCCAGCCTGCACCTCGACGTAATGATCGGAACCGCCGAGCTTCAGGCGACCGGCCTCGCCGCGGACGGAACGCGGGTGCCGCTGATCGTCGACGGGAGCTGGCAGCTGTGAAGGCGCGCCTCGTCGGCATGAACCACGTCGCGCTCGAGATCGGCAACGTCGAGGAGGCGCTCGCCTTCTACGGCAGCATCTTCGAGCTCACGCTGCGCGGGCGCGGCCCCCGGATGGCGTTCGTCGACATGGGCGATCAGTTCATCGCGCTCGCCGCCGGGCGAACCCAGCCGCCCGACCGCGCCCGGCACCTCGGCCTCGTCGTCGACGACCGCGCCCGCGCGCTGCAGGCGGCGCAGGATGCAGGGGCCGAGGTCTTCGGGGGCAACGACTTCCTCGACCCCTGGGGCAACCACATCCAGGTGGTCGAGTACGGCGACGTCCAGTTCACCAAGGCCCCGGAGGTGCTGCGCGGCATGGGCCTCGACGGGCTGCGGAAGACCGAGGAGGCGCTAGCCGAGCTCCGCGAGAAGGGACTGGACCCGGGGTCAGGCTGACCCGATGCCGCGCCAGCCGCTCGTCCAGGAGCTCTCGCGGCGATTTCCCGATCTCGCCGATCCCGAGCGCGCGGTCCGGGACGGGCAGGTGCTCGTGGACGGCTTCCCCGTCCGCAACCCGGCCTCGCTCGTCCGGCCGGACGCCTCGATCGCCCTCACCGGGCCGCGCCTCTTGCGCGGCGAGGCCAAGCTCACGCCCGCCCTCGAGGTGTTTCGGGTCGCGGTCGAGGGCCGCGTCGCCCTGGACGTCGGCGCCGCGGCCGGCGGCTTCACGCGGGTGCTGCTCGAGGCGGGAGCCCGGCTCGTCTATGCCGTGGACGCCGGCCACGGTCAGCTG
Source organism: Gaiellaceae bacterium (assembly GCA_050697975.1). Taxonomy (GTDB): domain Bacteria; phylum Actinomycetota; class Thermoleophilia; order Gaiellales; family Gaiellaceae; genus JBOHAW01. The sequence goes on along the minus strand of JBOHAW010000281.1, from coordinate 7,152 downwards.
CTCGGCTCGCTGCGCCAGGACGTCCGGGTCGTCAACCTGGAGGCGACGAACCTGGGCGACCTCAGCCGGGCGCTCGTTCCCGAACCGGTCGAGCTCGTGACGATCGACGTCTCGTACCTGTCGCTCGCCGAAGCGGTGCCGCAGCTCGACCGTGTCCAGCTCGCGTCCGGGGCCGACCTCGTCGCGCTCGTGAAGCCGATGTTCGAGCTCGGCCTTCCGAGCGACCCGAGCGATCCCCCTACTCTGGAGCGGGCGCTCTCCACAGCGGTCGCCGGCATCGGAGCCGCGGGCTGGGACGTGCTGTCCACGATCGAGTCGCCCGAGCGCGGCGCCCGCGGCGCGATCGAGTTCTTCGTCCACGCACGCAAGCCGGACTGACGCTCACCGAGGAGCCCGTCGAGCACTCCGCACGCCGGCTCGGCCGGCAAGGACAGCACCCGTGGAGAAATCGACACACTTTCGTGACACTCGACATGCCCCTCGGGGACGGCTTCGAGTGCCAGGCACTGAAATTCCGGCGCGCGCGGCGCTAGGCGAGGCAGCCCGACACCGCCGCGCGCTCGGCCGGCGACGGCGCCGTCCCCCACGCGACGACGGAGCCGCCGTGCCGGTCGACGAGCCCGGCCGGGTCGATCTGCGCCGCGCGGATCGAGGCCTCGATGCCCGTCGCCTGCCAGCCCGCCTCCTCCGTGGAGGCGAAGAAGCTGACGTAGGCCGAGCTGGCCCAGCGCACGTGGATCTGACGCGTGCCCGTGCTGCTGACCGTGACCTCGGCGGGCACGCCGCGGCCCTGGAGACACGCGAGAACGGGCTCGAGCGCGGCCACCGGCTCGTCCGGGGCACCCCGGCCCTTGAGCGCAAGGCCGCCGGACGCGAGCACGACGATGGCGAGGACAACCACGAGCGACTTCATGGGCTCAAGCGTCGACCGGTGGAGGCCGGCGCCTGATCGCTCGAACGGGGCCGGTCTACGACACGCGGCGCCGGCGCCAGCGCGGACTCTTCTGACCCGCCAGCTCGGCGCCCTCGCCGAGAGCTCGAGCTGCCACGAGCACGTCGGCGGCGGTCAGCGTGGTCAGCTCCTCCGGCTCGAGCTCCGCGAGCGAGCGTCCCTCGAGCGCCGCCAGCCGCAGGGCCTGCGCGTTCAGTGCCTGCTCGAAGATCGTACGCGCGTAGCGCGCGTTGCCGAACCCCTCACGCCGCTCGGCCGAGTCGAAGACGGAGCCGAGCGCCTCGGCCGCGCCGTCGCCGAGCTCGTACTCGAAACGCTCGCCGAACAGCCGCGTGATCGCGAGCAGCTCGTCCGTGGAGTAGTCGGGGAAGACGATCTCGCGCGCGAAGCGCGAGCGGAGGCCCGGATTGGAGTCGAGGAACCGGTGCATCAGGCGCGGGTAGCCGGCGACGATCACGACGAGCCGCTCGCGGAAGTCCTCCATGCGCTTGAGCAGCGTCTCGATCGCCTCGGGGCCGAAGTCCTGGTACGCATGCTCGGGTGCGAGCGCGTATGCCTCGTCGATGAAGAGGACGCCGTCGAGGGCGCGCTTGATCGCACGGTCGGTCTTCAGCGCGGTCGTGCCCACGTACTGGCCGACGAGCCCGGCCCGATCGACCTCGACGAGGTGCCCTCGCCGGAGCAGTCCCATCGACCGGTACATCTCCGCGAGGAGCCGAGCCACGGTCGTCTTCCCCGTGCCGGGATTGCCGAGGAAGACGAGGTGCTGGCTCGTCGCCACCTCGGGGAGGTCGTGCTCCTTGCGGCGCGCCTGCACCTGGAGGAACGCGACAAGGGCGCGCACCTGCTCCTTGACCGTCCGGAGTCCGATCAGCGCGTCGAGCTCGGCCCGAAGCTCCTCCAGGCTCTTCGGCGGCTCGGATCGCTGCAGGCGGTCGGCCACCCAGTCCTCGACCTCCGGTCCGGCCGTCTTACGTAGCTGCTCGCCGAGCAGGCGGATGCCGCGGAGAACGTCGTCGAGTGGGGACTTCGGCACGGGAACGAGGTTGTACCCCAACGGTGAGCGGCGAAGCACCCGTTCGGGTGATGGCCCGCCACCCGATTCGGCCGATGCTGCGTCTGACCGAGCCTGGGCTTGGCCCGGTCACTGCGGCGTTCGACCTGAAAGGAACTGCGTGTCTGCTCAAGCCCCCTCCTCCTCGCTGCCTGCGCCGGCGCCTCCGTCGGCCCCCGCGCACATCGCAGCCGTTCCGACCACGTTCCGCGTCCTCGCGTACCTGACCAACGGCGAGAGCGTCGAGATCGCGGGCCATCCCGACGAGACCGCCGCCCGCGCGGAAGCGACGGCGCTGATGCGCTTCCTGCGCGAGGTGGGCGACTGGCCGTTCGTGAACGGGCGGTTCATCCGCCCCGCGGCCGTCGTCTCGATCGGCGTTTCCGGCTAGCACGGGTTCTCCCTTCGCACGCTAGGCCTTGAAGGCCGGGCGGGGCCGGTCTATAACAGGCGGACCCGGCGAAGGAGCACACGTGGAGGGGGAGCGCGGTCTGTCTGCGGCAGAGGAGCGCCGCGACGAGCGCGTCGTGCCGTTCCGCGCGGGCGACGGCCTGGAGTGCAACGTGATCCAGGTCCGGGGCGAGCGCCCGGCGACGAGAGGCCCGGTTCTGCTCGTCCACGGCGCCGGTGTGCGCGCCAACCTCTTCCGGGCCCCGGTCGGGACAACGATCGTCGACGCCCTCCTCGACGCCGGCTACGACGTCTGGCTCGAGAACTGGCGCGCGAGCATCGACCTGCCGCCGAACGAGTGGACGCTCGACCAGGCCGCCGTGCACGACCACCCCACGGCCGTCCGCACCGTCGTCAATGAGACGGGCGCCGACGAGGTGAAGGCGATCATCCACTGCCAGGGATCGACGAGCTTCATGATGTCCGCGGTCGCGGGACTGGTACCCGAGGTGAAGACGATCGTCGCGAACGCCGTCTCGCTGCACACGATCATCCCGCCCGTCTCGCGGTTCAAGATCAAGCGGCTCCTCCCGCTCATCCGCCCGCTCACCCGCTACCTCGACCCGCAGTGGGGCGTCGAAGCGCCGACGGCGACGGCGAAGGCGATCGCGCTGATGGTGCGCCTGACGCACCACGAGTGCGACAACGCCGTCTGCAAGATGGCGAGCTTCACGTACGGCACGGGCTGGCCCACGCTCTGGCGGCACGAGAACCTGAACGAGGAGACCCACGAGTGGATCAAGGGCGAGTTCGCCCACGTGCCGCTCACCTTCTTCGCGCAGATGGCCCGTTGCGTCGGGCAGGGACACCTCGTCTCCGTCGAGGGCAGGCCGGAGCTCCCGCCCGATTTCGTCGCCCAGGCACCTCAGACCGACGCGCGCTTCGTGTTCTTCGCCGGGGCCCAGAACCGCTGCTTCCTGCCCGAGAGCCAGCGGCGGACGTTCGCGTTCTTCGACGAGCAGCGCCCTGGCTACCACGCGCTGCACGAGCTGCCCGACTACGCGCACCTCGACGTCTTCATCGGCAAGGACGCGGGGCGGGACGTCTTCCCGCTCATGCTGCGGGAGCTCGAGCGCTGACTGCGCAGCCGATGTCCGCATTCATCATCACCCGGATCCAGGTGGGCGACTACGACGCCTGGAGGCCGATGTTCGATCAAGATCGCCCGAAGGCGCGAGAGAAGGCGAAGGTGCAGCGGGTCTTCCGTTCCGTCGACGACCCGAACCACGTCTTCGTCTTCCTGGAATTCACCTCCGTGGACGACGCGGATGAAGCGCGGCGTCGCCTCGTGGAGTCGGGCGTGCTCGACCGCTTCCAGGACAAGCATGGGCCGAACGTCGTTCGAGAGGCAGCAGATTGACCCCCGTGGTCGAACGCCAGACGGCGGCCAGGCCTTGGGGTTCGGCGGCTAGAAGACGCCGTAGACGTCGCGGAGCGAGCCGGTGAAGTAGGCGGCGAACCGGCCCGTCGCGGCGAGTCGCTGCTTGGCCGTGCGCACGTTCGTCACCTTCATCGTCCGCATCTGCTTGGCGAAGTCCTGCGGGCGGATCTTGAGAATCCCCTTCCCCACGACGGCCCCCGACTCGCTCTCGGCCCGGACCGTGACGAACAGCGTCGTCGTGTCGGCCCACTGATCGAACCCGCGGTCGTCGTGGATGAGCTTGAAACCGTCGAAGGCGAACGTCTTCCCCTCCTCGGACGTGAGCTTCATCCGGTACCGCATCCGCCGCGCGCCCTCCTGCGCGGGATCGGCGACGAAGAGGTTGAACTCGCCGTCCGTGACCGTGAGCGGGCGGTCGGAGAGTGCCGTGGCCTCCACCGTGCCGACGATGCGCGCCCGGTGCGCCTCCTCGCTCAGCATCGCGTCGAGGTCGTCGGCGACGATCGTGAGCGTGAACACGAACGGGGACTTGTCGGCCCGGCCCTGCTCGAAGGCCCGCTCGAAGTCGTCGGTGACCGCCGTGGAGAGAAAGCCGCGCATCGTCTCGGTGAACTGGATGCCCGGGCGTGGCGCAGGCCGCGGAGGAGGAGGCTTCGAGGGAAGCGCGTAGTCGAGTGGCCAGCCGCGCTCCTGCGCGAGCAGGGCGCAGCAGCGTTCGGCGAAGGCCGAGATCGTGTAGAGCGGATTGACGCCGAGCGAGCGCGGGATCACCGCGCCGTCACAGACGTAGAGCCCCTCGTGGACGTCCTCGTCACGGGCGAAGACCTGGCCCCTGTGGTTCACGACCCCGCTGCCGGCGTCCTCCCCCATCGGGCAGCCGCCGAGCGGATGGACGGTCACGAGGTCCTGCTTCAGGAGGTCGCTCCAGACCGGGTTCTTCACGTAGTTGCCGCCGAGTCCCGTCGTGGCGCGATCGAGGATCCCGTTCACGCGCTCGAAGATCGGCTGCCGGCCGACGCCTTCCCAGTCGATGCGCGCGCGGTCGTCCTGGAGGACGATGCGGCCGCCCGCGTCGTCGTGCGTCATTACGAGGTAGGTGATCGTGTTGTGCAGGGCGCCGCCGTAGGGCCCGTGGAGCAGCGACTCGAGCTCGCGCTTGCGCTCCCGGAGGAAATCGTCGAGGCCCCCGTCGGTGTCGCGGCCGACGGCCCCGGCGACGAATGCGAACACCTTCGCCAGGACGACCGAGACCGCGCCGGGCACGACGCCCTCCTCGATCACGAGGCCTTGCCCGAGCTGCGCCTGCTCGCGAATGTCGACGATGCCGGCGATGCAGGGCCCGACGGGCGGCAGCTCGCCGACGTCGTGGTCGCCGAAGCCCATGCCGTTGACCGCCTGGTCGAGGTTGTAGCCGAAGCCGAGAAAGTCGCCGTTGCCGCTGAAGCGCTCGCCGAGCCGCGCCGAGAGCTCGAGGCCGCGATCGCGGGAGCGGAGCAGGATCTCGGTCGAGCCGAGCGCGCCCGCGCCGAGGAACACGAGGTCCGCGGAGACGAACATGGTCGGCGCGCCGAACACGTCGCGCTCGGAGTCGACGAGCTCGTAGTGGACGAGCCAGCGGCCGCTCTTCCGCTCGATGTGGCGCACCCGCGTGCGCGTGTAGATCTCCGCGCCGTGGTTCCGGGCATCGGGGAGGTAGTTCATGATCAGCGTGTTCTTGGCGGCGTAGTTGCAGCCGCTGACGCAGTCGCCGCACAGGCGGCACGTCCGCTGGTAGACGCCGACGTGGTTGACGCCGTCGGGTTCGTAGTTGACGTTGATGGGCGGCCGGTAGAAGCGCTCGCCGAGGAAGTTCGCGGCGTCCTCGAGCGCCTCCAGCTTGGTCAGCTTCGGAAAGCTCTCCGGGTACGCGCTCGGCCGCAGCATCGCCGCCGCGCGCACGTAGCCGTCGGCGAGGCCGCCGTCGAGGTCGTTCCGGAACGCCTGCGGCCAGACCGGATCGTCGAAGACGCGCGGCTCCGCCGGCAGGACCACGCCCGCGTTGACGAGCGACGTGCCGCCGAGACCGCAACCGATGAAGACGCCCATGTCCCGGTTCGACCGGAAGTCGTAGAGGCCGGTGCTCGGGCCGACATGGCCGTGCTCGCTGTCGATCTGGAGCTGGGCGAGCGCCTCGGTCGTCGTGTCCGGATACTCGCCGGGCTGGAACTCGCGGCCCCGCTCGAGAACGCAGACCCGCCGCCCGGCGCGCGCCATCCGCGCGGCGGCGATCGCCCCGCCGTACCCCGAGCCGATGACGACGACGTCGTAGCGATCGGCGATGCGCTCGATCGGCGACGACAGGCGCTCCCCGGCGCGGCTGCCGCCCGGCTCCGGCGGAGTGCTCATGATGGCGAGGTTGCCCAGCGCCGGCGGCGCTTGTCAAGAGAGGTCGGTGGCCGCGTCATCGCCGCGCGAACGCCTTCGTCCTGTGGCTGTCGGTGAGCTCCTGCGCGGCCCGGTCCGGGTCCATCCAGACCGGGTGCGGAGGCTCGGGGCGCGCCGCACCCTGCTCGACGAGGTGACGCGCGTGGCGCCGGACCGCGATCTCCGCGATCAGGTAGCCGTGGTTCTCGAGCACGGCCGCCTCGCCCTCGGAGAAGGCGTCGAGGTCGATCCGCACCTGCGAGATGGCGGCCGCGATCAGGCGGTCGGGGTAGGCGTGGACGGGCGGGTCGTACGCCTTCGGGTCGTGCTCGTAGTGCGTGGGCAGGCTGTTGATGCTCCAGAACGCCCCCTCGAGCTCGTTCCGGATGAAGCTCGAGATGAGCCAGCGCTTGCGGACGTCCGTCGCCTGCTCGAGCAGGGTCACCGGATAGCGGAGGGCCCGCCAGAGCCGGCCGACGTTCGGCTCCGGCCTGAACGAGGGCGCCGCGTCGGAGACGAGCACGACGGCGTGGTCGCGCCAGACCGGCTCGAGCCCGAGGTTGTCGTACACCCCGCCGTCGCTCAGGTCGATCCCCTTCACGAGCTCGGCCCGGTCCTCCCCGTCGTACGTGCCGTCGGCGAGCCCGTCGATGCCCGTGCGGACGCGCAGCGGCACGAAGGCGCCGGGGACGCAGGAGGAGGCGGCAACCGCCTGCGCGAGCGTCCAGCCCGGCCCCGCAGGGCCGTAGCCCGCCGGATCCTCGCCGATCCGCCGCGCGCCCGCGTCGAAGATCCACTGCGTCCGGAATCGCACGTCGGTGGCGCAGAAGACGAAGCGCGGGCGCTCGCGGAGATCGGCGAGCCGGCCCGGCGCCGGCCCCTCGCTGTAGCGCTTCGCGAGCGCCTCGATCC
>JBOHAW010000280.1:0-3407 GCA_050697975.1 Gaiellaceae bacterium | reverse complement strand
ACGCTCGCCGGGGAGTACGCGGCGCTGACCGGGAACGAGACGGTCTACGACCTCTACTGCGGCACCGGGACGATCGGGCTCGCGATGGCCAAGGACGCGCTGACGGTCTGGGGGATCGAGATCTCGGAGGAGTCGGTCGCGTGCGCGCTCGAGAACGCCGACCTGAACGGCATCACGAATGCGGCCTTCTTCGCGGGGAACGTGGGCCAGGCGATCGAGGAGCTCCGAGATCGGGCGGGCGATCCCGATGTGGTCGTGGTCGATCCGCCGCGGGCCGGTCTCGCCGGCAGGGCGCTGCGCCGGATCGGACGCCTGGGAGCGCCGAAGCTCGTCTACGTGTCGTGCAACCCGACGACGCTGGCCGGCGACGTGAAGCAGCTCGGGGCCGACTGGGGGTACCGGCTCGAGCGCGCGCGCCCGGTCGACATGTTTCCGCACACGCCGCACGTCGAGACGGTCGCGCTGCTCACGCGTCCCTCCGAGCCAAGCTGATCGCCCGCACCACGGGCAGCAGGTCCCGCGGCACGCCGCTCTTCGCGAGGTAGCCGTCGGCGCCGGCCTCCCGCGCGGCGAAGAAGTGAGCCTCGACGTCCGCCCCCGTGACGACGACGACGCCGACCCGCGAGCCTCGCTCGCGGAGCTTCCGCGTGGCCGAGAGCCCGTCCAGCACGGGCATCTCGACGTCCATCACCACGATGTCGGGGGCGAGCGACTCGACCAGATCGAGCGCCTCGGCGCCGTTTCCCGCCCGGCCCACGAGCTCGAGGTCCGGCTCGCGGGCGAGGACGGCCGCGACCGCCTCGGCAAAGCGGTCGTCGTCCTCGGCGACGAGTACCCGAGTGCGCTCTGAGCTGCGCCCCACGTGTGCTCAACGGAGTGGCGCCGCTTTCGGTCGCGCCGGCGTCTCGCCGCTCGAGTAACGCTCGCCCTGCTCGGTGGCGCCGATCCAGATTCCGCGCACGTCCTCGGCGGGGGGCGAGCGCCGCCAGCCGTCGCCGGCCAGGGCCGCGTCCACCGCCTCGCGGCTCAGGGTCCGCAGGTGCTCGACGTCCGCCGTCCCGCTGGGGTCGTCGTAGAAGCAGACGAGGCCGTCGTCGTAGAGCTCGCGCAAGGCGAGCTCGGCGAGCGCCTTCCGCTCGGACTCGCCCAGGTCGGGATGGAGGCTCCGCGCGGCCTCGAGCGGCTCCCACAGCCGCCACCAGTCCTCGCGCACGGCCTCGTCGAGGATCTGCCGTTTCAGCGGCTCCACGCGGTGGTCGGGCTTCGGTGCGGCGGCGGGCGGCGGTGACGGCTGCTCGAGCGGCTCCTCTTCCTCGACGCTTGCATCGGGACCCTCCCGGCGCAGCTCGCGCAGGAGCAGGTCGGCGTTCGGTGCCAGGAATCCGGCCGAGAGGAGCGGCAGTGCCGGCAGCCCGCCGAGGTCGAACGGGTCGAGCCAGAGCGCGATCGTCAGCGTGATTCCGAACGAGGCCGTCATCGAGAGCCACGTCCAGCCCACCCGCAGCGCCCAGCGCGCCGCCGCCGCGAGGAAGAGGCTGAAGAAGAGCAGGTCGGGCAAGCCGAGCTGGAACGACCCCTCGTCGGGGACCGGGAAGCCGAAGGAGAGGACGCTGAAGACCTCCGGCTGCTCCGTCACGATGTGCCGCGTCGGTCCGCGCCAGACCGAGATCGAGTCGACGAGCGGGACGACCGCCGCCACGAGCACCACCCAGCTCAATCGCTCGAACAGCTCCAGGAACCAGAAGCCGATCGCCGTGACCGCAGCGAGCTTGGAGAAGTTCGCCAGCGCGTCCAGGCCTGCGGACTCGCACGCGAGCGCCAGCACCGCGAAGGAGAGGCCGACGGCGGTGACCCCGCGCCGGTGCCGCAGCGGCAGCGCGAGCAGCACGAGGGCGAACACGCCCGGGATGAGGACGAGCGCGGCGAGGGCGACGTCGCGCCAGAGGCTCTGGTCGGGCAGGCGCTCGACGACGGCGTAGTAGGCGGCGAGCGCGAGGACGAGCGCCCCGAAGAGCGCGTTCCTCCCGCTCAGTACGGCGGCAAGTCGGCCCACCACGTCCCGACGATCTTGAAGGCGTTCCAGAAGCGGGTCTTCGCCGCCTGCTCGTCGAGTGAGGCGTCGATGTCCGGCACGTAGAGCGACTCGATCGTCGGCGTGAAGCGCTGAAGCTCGCCCGTCCTGGCGGCGACGACGTCGGCGAGGGGGAACGCGACGGCGTTCAGGAAGGCCAGCGCGTCCTCGCCCATCACGACCACGAGCTTCGGCTGGACGATATGCAGCTCCCGCACGAGCCACGGCCTTGCCTCGTCCTCCTCCTGGCCCGGCACCTTGATGCAGTTCGTGCCGTACACGGCCATCGGGTCGACCCGGAGACGCTGCAGCGACTTCAGGATCGCCTGGCCGGTGCGGCCGTAGAAGGCCACGCCCTCCTGCGCCTCGGCCGGCTGGGGCCCGTACTTCAGCAGCAGGATGTCCCCGAGCGGGTGTCCCGACCCGACGACGGCCACGCGCTCGCTGCCCGCTGCGTGCGCCACTTCGTCACCGAGCTCGTTGATCTCGGTGATGGCCTTTTGCAGGTACTTCTCGAAAATCTGGTCGGTGGGCAACGCGGACAAGAGGGCCTCGACTGAGTTCGTCCCTAACGGACTCTTTCCTTGGCCTGCGCCACCCACTTGAGCCCCTGGAGGTACACGAGCGACTTCGGTCGCCGCAGCACCTGGGCCGTGCGCAGGCTGATCATGAACTCCTCCGGCCCGTCGAACGCCCGCATCCGCAGGGCGCCCGTGCCGACGCCCTGCAGCACGTGCGCGTCCGAGCCCGCACCGACGGTGAGGTTGTACTTGCGCGCGAAGCGGATTGCCTCGTCGTTGTAGCCCTCGAACAGGAGCCGCGCGTTGTAGACCTCGAAGATGTCGATCTCGGCCAGGTGGCGCTGAAGCGTCGCCGGGTCGGGGATCGAGTGGAGGCGGTCGAACGGGTGTGGGAGGTAGACGAGGCCGCCCTGGGCCCGGATCGCGGCGATCGTGTCCGCGAAGGACATGCCGCGCGGGATCTCCTCGGAGAGGAACAGGCCGATCACCTCTCCCTGGCCGTCGGTCTTGATCTCCTCGCCGGGAATGACCGTGAGCTGGAGGTCGCGCGCGAGCTCGACCGCCTCGAGCGCACCGCCGAAAGCGTTGTGATCGGTGACGGCGATCGCCCCGAGCCCTTGCGCCTCGGCGTGCTCGACGAGTTCCTGGGGCTCGACGGCGCAGTCGTGCGACCAGCTCGTGTGCATGTGCAGGTCGCTGAGGATCCAGTCGCGATCGGCCAGCAGGTCGACTTCGCGCCGCGGGCCGCGCCGGCGGCCGGCGAGGTCGCGGTAGAGCTCGTCGAGGCTGGCCGCCACGGCCGCGAAGGTCTGGCT
>JBOHAW010000279.1:0-3325 GCA_050697975.1 Gaiellaceae bacterium | reverse complement strand
CGTGTACCGGATCGGTACAAAGCCGCTAACCTACGGACGCCGGGGTGTGGCGCAGCCTGGTAGCGCGCTCCGTTCGGGTCGGAGAGGTCCCCAGTTCAAATCTGGGCACCCCGATGAAGGGACCCGCGCAGAGGCGGACTCTGCGCGGGTTCGTCGACCTAGGCCCTAGAGCAGCTGTCGGTGCACGACGGCGGTGCAGGCGTCCTCGACGTAGTCGAGGCCGCCCTCGGCTGCGATCCTCCTCGCCTCGGGAGACACGAGGCCGAGCTGCAGCCACAGCGCCTTCGCGCCCGCGGCCACCGCCTCGCGCGCGATTCCCGGGGCGTGCTCGGCGCGCCTGAACACGTCCACGAGGTCGATGGGCTCGCCGACCTCCGCCAGGGAGGCGACGCAGGGGACGCCGAGCACCTCGTCGCAGTCGCGCGGGCGCACGGGGATGACGCGGTAGCCATGCGCCAGCAGGTAGCGCATCACGCCGAAGCTCGGGCGCCATTCCTTCGGCGAGGCGCCGACGAGAGCGATCGTGCGGGTCTGGGACAGGATCTGCGCGGGTGTGCGCATTCCCCAACGGTACCCTTGGCGCATGCCCGACCGGATCCGCGCCGCCTGCGTTCAGCTCACGAGCCGTGCCGACAAGGCCGAGAACCTCGAGAAGGCCGAGCGGCTCGTCGCCCGCGCCGCCGCCGCCGGGGCCGACCTCGTCGTCCTCCCGGAGAAGTGGAACGCGATCGGCGGGGTCGAGGTCCTGCAGGCGGCCGCCGAGACGCTCGAGGCCGGCGAGTCGGTCGAGGCGATGGCCGGCTGGGCGCGGGCGCACGGGATCACGCTCGTGGGCGGCTCGATCACCGAGCGGCGCGACGGGCGCTCGAAGCTCTCGAACACGTGCGTCGTCTTCGACCCCGACGGGGAGATCACAGCCGTCTACCGCAAGATCCATCTCTTCGACGTCGAGGTGGGCGGCCATGTCTATCGCGAGTCTGAGGCGGAGGAGCCGGGCGAAGAGCCGGTGGTCGCCGCCGCCCTGGACTGGCCGATCGGGCTCTCGGTCTGTTACGACGTCCGCTTCCCGGAGCTCTACCGGATCCTCGCGCTCGAGGGCGCGCTGCTGGTCACCGTGCCGGCGCACTTCACGCTCGTGACCGGCAAGGACCACTGGGAGCTCCTGCTCCGGGCGCGCGCGGTCGAGAACCAGCTCTACGTCGCGGCGGCGGCCCAGATCGGCGAGACGATCCCGGGCAGGCCGAGCTACGGGCGGTCGCTGATCGTCGATCCGTGGGGGCTCGTGCTCGCGCAGGCGCCCGACGAGGAGACGGTGATCTCGGCCGAGCTCGACCTGCGGCGCCTGGAGGACGTGCGCGAGAAGCTCCCCTCGCTCGCCAACCGCCGGCCCGCCGCCTACCGGTGGCCGGCGCCCGTTTGACGCTCCGCGCGGTCCTCTTCGACGTCGATTTCACCCTCGCCAGGCCCGGCCCGGATCTCGGCCCGGAAGGCTACCGGCGCCTCGGCCGGCGCTTCGGCCTCGAGCTCGATCCCTCGCGCTACGACGAGGCGCGCGCGGCCGCGATCGCGACGCTCGAGCGCCATCCCGAGCTGGCGCACGACGACGAGATCTGGATCGCCTTCACCGAGCGGATCGTCCGCGGCATGGGCGGCGACGCCGAGACGTCCCACGGATGTGCCGTCGAGATGACGCGGGCCTGGGAGCACTCGCACAACTTCGAGCTCTACGAGGACACGCTGCCCGTGCTCGAGGAGCTGCGGCGGCTCGGCCTCAAGCTCGGTCTCGTCTCGAACACCGGGCGCGACCTGGACGCGTTCGTCGCCCACCACGGGCTCGATGTTGACGCCGCGCTCGGCTCGCGCACGCACGGACGGACGAAGCCGCACGCGACGATCTTCCGCGCCGTCCTCAAGCGCATCGGCGTCGAGCCAGTCCACGCCGCGATGGTCGGCGACTCGATCGAGGACGACGTCGAGGGAGCGCGCGCCCTCGGCATGCGGGCGATCCTGCTCGACCGCGAGGATCGCCATCCCGAGTTCGAGGGGCGGCTCCCGAACCTGTACGCGCTGCCCGCCGCGCTCGGACTGCCCCGACCCGGCTAGCACCGCTCGGAGCGCCCGCACACCCGGAGTACGCGGACTCGGGGAGCGTGCCGCCGCCCGTACGGCCAGCTGAGCCGGAGGCGGACGGACGCCGCGTTGTTCGCGAGCGTGCCCTCTCGCAGGCGGCCGCTCGGGTTGGCGCGGTGCACGAGGACGTAGATGCCCGGCGGCACACCGCTCACGTCGACGTTCTGGCCGTGGAAGTGAGCCGGGTAGCGATCCGTGTAGCCGACCGACGTGCCGTGCTCGACGGAGAGGAGGTCGGGGCGGCCGGAGCCGCAGCTCTCGAGGAACCGTGGGGGCCCGAAAGCGCGGACGCGGCCGCGCGCGAGGCCGTAGTGGTCCGCGAGGCAGAAGCCGCTCTTCCGGTCGCGGACGAGCACGGCAAAGTCCGAGGCGCGGCGCAGCTCGTAGCTCTGGAAGCGCAGCAGGTGCCAGTGGCGGTGCGGGTACGAGATCGCGTACCGCATCCGGCCGACGTCTCGGACGACGCGCGTGCGCCCGTTCCGGAGGCGGATCAGCTGGCTCGCGGTCATCGGCCCGGTCCTTCGCGGCCTGCTGCCCCTGATCCGGATCGGCCCGGCGCCGACGTTGTCGGTCGCGGAGGTGAAGCCGAGCAGGAAGCGGCCCCGCGAGCTCGCGACCGTGAGGCCGCTCGGCGCGCGCTGGTCGAGGTCGGGGAGCAGCTCGTCGGCCGGCGGGGGCGGAGGAGGCGGCGGGATCCTCGCCCAGGCGGGGTCGGCGCCCGGCCCGAGCGCGCGGGGCAAGGAGCCGTCGGCGCCCGCGAGCAGCACGACTCCGTCACGCACGAACGCGAGCCGGCGCCCGTCCGGCGAGAAGGCGGGCGAGCCGTCGGCGGCCGGGTCGCTCGTGAGGCGCGTCTGGGCGGAGCCGTCGGCCGCCATCGCGTAGAGCTCGAGGTTGGCGTCCCGCGCGCTCGCGAAGCCGATCCGGGCTCCGTCCGGCGTCCAGGCCGGCTCGCGATCCTCGGCCGGATCGCTGGTGAGCCTGGCGATCGAGCCGTCGCGGAGGTCGATCGTCCAGACGTCGCCCTCTCGCTGAAAGGCGATCCGCGTCCCGTCCGGCGACCACGCGGGACGGCCCGCACCGCTCGTCCCTGCGAGCGGCTCGCTCGCGCCCGACTCTACGGTCACGATCCGCAGACCGTCCCCGGCCGCGACGACGAGGCGCCGGCCGTCCGGCGACCAGCTCGGCCCGGAGG
>JBOHAW010000278.1:0-2389 GCA_050697975.1 Gaiellaceae bacterium | reverse complement strand
GCGCACCTGCATGTCGAAGCTCGAGTCCGGCGGCGTGCCGGCGACGACGCCCGCGGCCGCGTCGAGCAGCACCGCGACCTCGTCGCGCGGCGCGTCCTCGAGATCCTTCACCATCAGCTGGCCGCGTCGCGCGGTCGAGCGCCAGTGCACGTAGCGAAGCGACTCGCCCTCCTCGTACTCGCGGACGCTGTGCAGATCGAAGCCGCTCGGCCGCCGCAGCAGCAGCCGACGCCCGTCCTGGGCATGCGCCCCGGCCTCGTTGAAGAGGCGCTCGAGGGCGGTCAGGCGCGGATAGACGAGCAGCGCTCCGGCGGCCGGCAAGGGGACGTCCTGACGCTCGAGCCCGAACGGATCCTGGAGCACTGCGAAGCTGTCGCCGAAGGGGTAACGCCCGCGCGGCACCTTCGGGATCACGTAGCGGCCGGTCAGGCGTCCCCGCGCGGTCCGGCGCAGGACGACCTCGACCGTGCCGAGCCCCGCGATCCGGTCGACGACGGTAAGCGACGACGGCGTCACGCTTCCGGCGTGGTCGACCTCGAGGTTCACCGGCACGTCGTCGCCCTCGTAGTGCTCGGCCCCGAAGGCGGCGCGGCGAAACTGCATCGGCTTGTTCAGGGCGCGCACCCACGCCCACGCGAGCGCGCCGGCGAGGAGAAGGCCGACGGCGACCGGATAGAGCGGCTCGGAGCCGAAGGCCCAGGCGGCGACGTAGACGGCGGCGCCGAGGAGGAGAGCGAGACGGCCGCGGCTCGTCAGCATGTGTTCTCGCTTCGCGAGAAAGCCAGGTGGAAGCCAGAGAGAGGATCTCTATCCATCTGGCTCGTCTTGGTGCCCATCGTCAGATGGGCACTGGGGTCTTCTCGACCGCCGCCAGCACGAGATCGGCTCCCGAGAGTCCGGCCGAGCGTGCCTCCGGCGCCAGGATCACGCGGTGGGCCAGCACGTAGGCCGCGACCTCCTTGACGTCGTCGGGCAGCAGATAGTCGCGCCCCTCGGCGAGCGCGCGCGCCTTCGCGACGCGCAGCAGCGCGATTCCGGCCCGGGGGCTCGCGCCCAGGTAGAGCCGGGGGTCGCTGCGCGTGTGTCGCAGCAGCGCGACGACGTAGCGGTGGAGGCTGTCCTCGACGAAGACGGCCTTCGCGTCGTCGATCGCCCCGAGCAGCTCCGAGAGGGTCGACACCGGCTCGAGCGTCTCGAGCGGTGGGTCGCTCGTCTGCTCGCTCAGCATCCGCGCCTCCTCGGGTAGCGGCGGGTAGCCGATCGCGAGCCGCATCGTGAAGCGGTCGAGCTGCGCCTCGGGCAGCGCATACGTGCCCTCGTACTCGATCGGGTTCTGAGTCGCGATCACCATGAACGGGCGGCCGAGCCCGTGGGTCGTCCCGTCGATCGTCGCCTGGTTCTCCTGCATGCACTCGAGCAGCGCCGCCTGGGTCTTCGGCGACGCGCGGTTGATCTCGTCGACGAGCAGGAGGTTGGCGAAGATCGGCCCGGGTCGGAACTCGAACTCGTTCGAGCGCTGGTTGAACACGTTGACGCCGGTGACGTCCGAAGGCAGCAGGTCGGGCGTGAACTGCAGCCGCGAGAACGAGCAGTCGAGCGAGCGGGCCAGCGCCTTCGCCAGCATCGTCTTCCCGACACCGGGGAAGTCCTCGATGATCAGGTGCCCCTCGCTGATCAGGCAGAGGACGCAGAGGCGCAGCGTCTCGTCGGGCGCGTGCAGCACCTTGCCCAGGTTCTCGGTGATCCGCTCCACCGTGCCCGCCCCGGCAGCGGACTCGACCTGCTCTTCCCTACCGACTGCTTGCTCGTCCACTCTGCTCCTCCAGTAGGCGGCCGACCTCGTCGAGGATCGCGCCCGCGATCGCGTCCTTCGATGCCTTCCCGATCGTGCGCTCTCCAGTCCCGGAGATCAGCACGACCTCGTTGTCGGCGGCATCGAAACCGATGTCCGTGCGTGATACATCGTTGAAGACGATCAGGTTCAGGCGTTTGTTGACGAGCTTCGCCCGGGCGCGCGCCAGGCCGGTCTCCCCGGCGTCGGCCGCGAAGCCGACGAGCAGCCGCCCGTTCGCGGGTTGCGCCGAGAGCTCGCGGAGGACGTCGACCGTCGGCTCGAGCTCGATCCGCCACCGCTCGCCGTCCTTCGGGCGCTTGTCCGTACGCGCCTCCGTGGGCCGGTAGTCGGCGACGGCAGCGGTCATGAGCACGAGGTCGGCGTCTGCGCGGGCGAGCGTCTCGCGGGCGAGATCGGCGGCGGTCGGCGTCTCGACGAGCTCGATGCCGGACGGCGCCTCGACGGCCAGGTTCGCCGCCAGCAGCGTCACCTCGGCGCCCCGGCGGCGCGCCTCGGCAGCCAGGGCGACGCCCATGCGCCCGGACGAGCGGTTGC